>CAZXVY010000077.1:0-3925 GCA_964644115.1 uncultured Terriglobales bacterium | reverse complement strand
ACCTGCCGCCGTCGTTCGTCGTCGTAGTGCAGCAGCCTTGCAGACGCGGCCCAATCGCTCGGCGCAGGCAGCGCAGGGTAGTACTCGCGTAAGCCTTCGGCGCGCGCAGTATACTCAGCGAAGAGCCGGGTGGTGTGGGGGATGGCGGTGTAGGGCAGGCACTCCGGCGGCACTAGCGCAGTCACCTCAGGCTCGATTTTACAGAGGGACATGGAGGTTGGATATATGCGGGGCGTGAAGGATGCAGGAAAACTTTTCTGGATCGGCGCCCTGCTGGCCATACTTCCTCGACCCGACCCGCGGGCGCGAAGAGTTGATCCTGACCCGGCGGTTGACTTCCGCCCGGCGGCTTCATAGAGTGGTAACAGCCGCTGGTTTCGTGGGGGCGTCACGGCTTCGACGGAAATGCTTGCGGCGAAGAGGCATACCGGGGTGCACACACCCGTAATCGCGTGCAAAACAACAATTGCCAATTCAAACCTGGCATACGCTGCTTAATTAGTTAAGTAGCCGTCCTCTGCGGCTTCGCCCGTGGGCCGCGGAAGGGCGTCGCACAGCGGGCTGGCTTCCGGGGCTACGTCTGGGTCCCGGCGGCGAGATCCCCAGGCTAGCGGTCCGCGTTTCTTGTCGGTTCTGAGCGCGGGCGGCGAAAGTTTCCGGCGAAGGCCGGGAGCGGGAACTCGACTAAGTATGTAGGCTCTTCGCCAGTAACATTTTCGGACGCGGGTTCAACTCCCGCCGCCTCCACCATCTTCTCTGCCTTATACTCCCGCCGTGCCCTGCCCGGACCTCGACCGCCTGCGCCAGGAAGTGAGTGCGCTGCGCACCCGGCTGAAAGAGGAAACCCTGGCCCGGGAAAAGGCCCAGCAAGCAACCGTCAACCTGGAGCACTCCGACTTCGAGGTGTACCTGAAGCGCAAGATCGCGCTGGCGACGCAGGGAATCGAGGACCACATCCGCCAGCACAACTGCCAGGAGGGCTGACGGGACTTTGCTTTCCGGAGGGGCAAAGCCTCCTTAAGCGGCCTTGTACGACTGAATGGCTGCGTCCACGCTGTCGAACGATTCAAACACCGTCACTAGCTTGGTGATCTGCAGTTGGTCGCGCACCCGCTGCGTCAGGTTGGCCAGGCGGATGTCGCCCTGCATGCCGCGCGCCGAGGTGTACAGCCCCACCAGCGTCCCCAGCCCGCCGCTGTCGATGTAGCTCACCCCGCCCAGGTTGAGCACCACCTGCTTGTTGGTGGGCAGCAGGTTCTTCACCTGCTCGCGCAGTTCCGCTGCCTCGTCGCCGAACACGATGCGGCCGTTGCAGTACACCACCGCTACTCCCTGCTCCTCTTTCACGGTGATCTTCAGTGCCATGGGGCGGCCTCCGGACCTCAAGGATGAGGTAGCCTAACCCCGCCCGCCTCGCTTTGCAAGTTGAGGCGCTTGGCGGGCGTCCGAGCCCGCTGCCGAAATCCTGAGTCCGCCCCACGGGACGAAGGACCTCCTTCAGCGGGCGTCCGAGCCCGCTGCCGAAATCCTGAGTCCGCCCCACGGGACGAAGGATCTCTTTCAGCGGGCGTCCGAGCCCGCTGCCGAAATCCTGAGTCCGTCCCGCGCGACGAAGGATCTCTTTCAGCGGGCGTCCGAGCCCGCCGCCGAAATCCCGAGTCCGCCCCCACGGGACGAAGGATCTCTTCAGGCCCTCGTCGTTGAGGCCCGCATGCCGAGGCCGGACGCTCACGTATAATCGCCTTCGGCATGAGCTACCAGGTGCTGGCGCGCAAGTACCGTCCGCAAAAATTCTCCGAAGTCATCGGACAGGAGCACGTGACCCGCACCCTGCGCAACGCCCTGGAGCAGCAGCGCATCGCCCAGGGCTACATCTTCAGCGGGCATCGCGGCATCGGCAAGACCACCGTGGCGCGCATCCTGGCCATGGCCCTGAACTGCCGCCGCGCCGAGAAGCCCACCCCGGACCCCTGCGGCGAATGCGAGTCCTGCACGGAAATCCGCGCCGGCTCCAGCGTGGACGTGGCGGAGATTGACGCCGCCACCAACCGCGGCATCGACGAAATCCGCGAGCTGCGCGACGCCGTGCGCTATCGTCCGGCGCGCGACCGCTTCCGCGTCTACATCCTCGACGAAGCCCACCAGATCACCGACGCCGCCTTCAACGCGCTGCTCAAGACGCTGGAAGAGCCTCCCGGACACGCCGTCTTCATGCTGGCCACCACCCAGCCCGAAGACATTCCGCAAACCATCCGCTCGCGCTGCCAGCACTTCAGCTTCCACGCGGTTCGCTTCGAGGACATCGTGGAGCAACTGCGCGCCATCGCTCGCAAGGAAGGCATCGAGGCCGCGGACGACGTGCTCGCCCTGCTGGCCGAGGCCGGCGACGGCTCCGTGCGCGACGCGCTCTCCATCCTCGACCAGGCCGTGGCCTCCTCCGGCGGGACGCCTACCGCCGACACCGTGCGCGGCCTGGTGGGGACGGTTTCCTCCGAGCTTCTGGAAGAACTCATGGGCGCCGTGGCCGGCAACTCCAGCCAGGACGCCCTGCGCCTGCTCCACCGCGTGCTGAGCCAGGGCCAGAATCCCGCCCACTTCGCGCGACAACTGGTGCGCTTCCTGCGCAACGCCGTGGTCGCCAAGGTCGCAGGAAGCGACGCCGCCCTGCTGCAGGTCTCCTCCGACGAGCGCAAGCGCGTGGCCCGCGTCGCCGATCAATTCACCGAGGAAGACCTGGCCCGCTTCCTGCAAATCCTGCTGCGCACCCACGGCGAACTCTTCTACAAGCGCGAGCAGCGCTTTCACCTGGAACTGGGCGTGCTCAAGATGGTGCACGCGCAGCGGCTGCTGCCGCTGGAGCAGATCCTGAGCGAGGAGCCGCAGCGCGCGGCCGCGCCCGGCCCCGGCGCCGCCACTCGTGAGCGAGGGCTCGTCACGCCGGCAGCGTCGCCGTCTGCGCCTGCGCTTCCCGCTACCGCGCCCCGTACGGTAAGACCCTCGCCTTTCGAGGCCGACAAGGCGCGCAAGTCGTCCACTCCCAAGGCGGAAGCCGCCATCACCGCTACCGCGGTTGCCGTGGAGGACAACACTGACGAGAACACTCCGGAGCCCGACTTGCGCGCCGCGGTCGTGGCCGAACTGGAAGCGGGAAACCAGCGCATGCTCGCTTCCCTGCTGGACAGTGGAGAATGGACCGTGCAGGCCGCTGAAGTGGTGGTGCGTGTAAGCGGCTCGGCCAAGGTGGTGGAACTGGCCCTGCGTCCGGAAGTGCGCCGCATGGCCGACGCAGCCGCCAGCGCGGCTGCTGGGCGCCCGCTCAAGCTGCGTGTGGAAACCGTCAATGGCGCGCCGCCGGCAGCGCCGCCTGCACCCGCAGCCAACGGCCCCAGCAGCCGCGCCCGCGCCTCCGACGATCCCATTGTTCGGCGCATGCAGCAGAAGTTCGGGGCCGAGATCCGCAGCGTAATTGACCACCGAAAGGGGAGAGGTGAGTAGCGGCTGGATGATTTTGTGATTTGGAAATTTGGTAATCTGGTAATTGGGTAATTGGAAGGCCGCATGGCTCGCTGCCTTCCAATTACCCAATTACCAAATTACCCAATTACCAAATTCCTTATGCCTGACTTTGCCGGGCCCATGGCCCGCCTGATTGACGAACTGAAGAAGCTGCCGGGCATCGGCGCCAAGAGCGCCCAGCGGCTGGCCTTCCACATCCTGCGTACCGGCGCTGAGGACGCGCACGCGCTAGCCGACGCCGTGCGCGACGTAAAGGAAAAGCTGCGCCTGTGCTCGCTGTGCAACAATATCACCGACGTGGATCCCTGCGTCTTCTGCTCCAGCCCTACCCGCAACCTGCGCTTGGTGTGCGTTGTGGAGGAGCCCACCAGCATCTCCTCGGTGGAAAAGACGCGGCACTTCAACGGCG
>CAZXVY010000076.1:0-10280 GCA_964644115.1 uncultured Terriglobales bacterium | reverse complement strand
TGGAAAGAGCCAGTGTTTAGGGCTTGGCGTCACAGTTTGTCGTGATGTTTGTCACAGACAGCGCCACGCGTGATGTGTGAAATCGCCTGTTGATGCTCAACCGGGAACTGCGCGGACCGAATTCAGGCTCGGAGAATCAGGAAAGCACGGCGACTGCAAATTGCACTGGCGTGCGAGCCAATGGATGGCGCGCCCGCCAGGCGGTGCTGACTGCCGGCCTGCTCCTCTTTCTCCTCCTGAGCGGGCTTTCCATCTGGCTCCTGCCGTTTGGGATCGCCAACCAGGTCATGGTGCTGGCGCACACGCTGCTGGGCCTGCTGTTCTTGGTTCCCTGTGCCTGGTATCTGGCCCAGCACTTCGCCCGCTACCGGCGCGATCCGTTCAGCCATCTGCAGGTTCTGGGGTACGGGGGCGGCGTGGCCCTGGTGGTGTGCGTGGTGTCGGGAGCGGTAGTGACCTGGGAGGCCGCCTTCGGACGGCGAATCGGCTATGCCTGGGATATGGCGCACATCATCAGCACGCTGGCCGTGCTGGCCTTCGTGCTCCCCCACATCGTGGCCATCGTGCTGATTGCCCGCAAGGCACGGGCTGCAGGGGGAAGCGAGGAAGTCGAGAAGGCGGCGCGGTACTACGGCGTGGCAGCGAGCTGGATTGGCGCTGCGGGGTTGGCGCTGGTGCTGCTGGGCACCATCGCCTATCGCCCGCTGCCGCTCAAGAACACATTTCCCGCCGACTACAGCTTCAAGTACGGCCAGGATCGGCCCTTCGCGCCCAGCCTGGCTCGGACCTCGACCGGCGGGGCCCTGGATGCCCGACTGCTCTCCGGTTCGCGCTCCTGTGGCACGGCGGGTTGCCACCAACAGATTGTGGAGGAATGGGAGAGCAGCGCCCATCGCTACGCGGCGATGGATCCGGCGTTTCAGGCCATCCAGACCAACATGGCTCAACAGAACGGCCCGGAATCCACCCGCTACTGCGGCGGCTGTCACGACCCCATCTCGCTGTTGTCGGGCACCAAGAACCTGTTCGTTGCCGAAAAAGAACTGACTTCGTTGCACGGATTCCAGGAGGGCGTGTCCTGTCTCAGTTGTCACGCGCTGCGCAGCGTGGATTTGAAAGGCAACGCGCAATACATGATCGCGGCTCCTTCGCGCTACATGTTCGAGCTCGAACATGACGCGGCCCCCGGGGACACGACGCGCTTCCTGCGCGATTTCCTGATCCGCGCCTACCCTCGCCGCCACGTAGAAGATCTCAGCAAGCACCTCTTCAAGACTCCCGAATATTGTGCCGGATGCCACAAGCAGTTCGTCGACAAGGAGGTAAACAACGTGGGCTGGGTGCAGTTGCAAAACCAGTACGACCACTGGCGACAAAGTCGCTGGAACCGTCCCCAGAACCCGCAGGCCACGATCGAGTGTCGGGAGTGCCACATGCCCTTGGTGCCGTCGCAGGATCCCGCGGCCGGCGATGGGTACGACTACAACCGCGCGTCGACCGACGGGAAGCACCGCAGCCATCGTTTCATCGGCGCCAACCAGATGATCCCACGCCTCCTCAAGTTGAAGGGCTGGGAAAAACAGGTCGAGTTGACCGAACAGTGGCTGCGCGGCACCTACGAGATCCCGGAGATTGCCCACAAGTGGGTGAAGGGGCCGGCCGTGGCCATTGAGCTGGAGGCGCCGGAGAAGATCCGCCCCGGCGACAAGGTGCCCCTCAAGGTGGTGGTGACGTCGAACAAGGTGGGACACGATTTTCCTACCGGCCCTCTGGACATCATCCAGGCCTGGCTGCACATCGAGGTTGCGGATGCCGGCGGCCGGACTCTTTTCAGCAGCGGCAAGGTGGACGACCGCGGTTTCATTGAGCCGGGCACATTCATGTTCAAGGCGGAGCCCGTCGATCAGAGTGGCAACCTGATCGACCGGCACAACCTGTGGGAGATGGTGGGCGTGCGCTACCGCCGCTCCCTGTTTCCCGGATTCTCTGACACTGCCGAGTTCCACTTCGATTGCCCGCCGGCGGGCCGTGGCCGTTCCGGGCGGGGCGTGCGCGGGCCGCTTGCGGTTCGGGTGCGCCTGCGCTATCGCAAGGCCGACCAGTATCTGCTGAACTTCATGTTCGGAGAGAAAAAGGGCTTGACGGCGCCGATCACCGACTTGGCCGAGGACGAGCAGGTGATCCAGGTGGAAATCCCGGTGAGAAGCGCTCCGCCCCCGGTTCAGGAGGCCAGCCGGCTCCGGACCCGAGACGGATATGACTAGGCGCCGCCGGCTGATCCTTCAGTACTTTCTGGTGAGCGCGTCGCTGCTGGCTATCACCTCGGCCGCCGTGTGGTGGGGGCGCCGCGCCGGGCGCCCCTATGTGCCGGGCCACGAGGTCGAGGGTGTCACCCGGGAATTGGCCCGCTCCCTGCCCGCCGGCATCCCGCAGGTGCAGTTCACTGACGTTGCCCAGCAGGCCGGCATCGATTTCCAGCACTTCCGCGGGCGACGCTCGACCCAGTTGCCGGAAGACATGGGCTCGGGCGCTGCCTGGGGCGACTACGACGGTGACGGCTACCCCGATCTTTACCTGGTCGATATCGCCGCACCGCTGACCGCGACTCCCGAAGAATCGGCCCAGTCAGCGGGCGGCAACCGTCTGTATCGGAACCGCGGCGACGGCACCTTCACCGACGTAACCCAGGCTGCCGGCGTGGGCTTCCGGGGTACCGGCATGGCGGCCGCTTGGGCGGATTTTGACAGTGACGGTCATCTGGACTTGGTGGTGACCAGCTACGGTCCCATCGTTCTGTACCGCAACCGCGGCGACGGCGCCTTCGAGGAGGTCTCCCACAAGGCGGGTTTGGGTGACTATCGCGGGTTCTGGACCGGAGCTTCCTGGGCGGACTACGACCGCGACGGAAACCTGGACCTCTACGTGTGCGGATACGTGCGTTACTCGTTCCATCCCGAGGACCGCAGCCGTACTTCGCGGCAGTACACCTCGGTGGTGCCCTCGACGCTGAATCCGTCTGCCTATCCGCCCGAGCGCAACCTGCTCTTCCGCAATCTCGGCAACGGCAGGTTTCGCGAGGTAGCGCGCGCCGCCGGCGTGGAAAACAGCACCGGCCGCAGCCTGTCGGCCTCGTGGTTCGACTTCGACGGGGATGGATGGCAGGACCTCTACGTAGCTAACGACATCTCCGACAACGCCCTGTACCTGAACCGTCGCAACGGAAAGTTCCGCGACGCGGCGCATTCCGCCTGGGTGGCCGATTACCGTGGCGCCATGGGCCTGGGTGTAGGGGATTGGGATCGCGACGGCGATGCCGATATCTTTATCACCCACTGGATGGCACAGCAGTACGCGCTTTTCTCCAACCTGCGGCGTACGGGGAAGGCCGAAGACAATCCCCAGCTCCATTTCCAGGATGTTGCCGACCTGGTGGGTGTCGGCCAAGTCTCGCTGAACGTCATCGGCTGGGGCACGTCGTTCTTCGACTACGACAACGACGGTCAACTCGACCTGCTGGCGGTCAACGGCAGCACCTTCCAGGATGAGGCCGACCCCAGCCGCCTGGTGGCGATGAACCACCTGCTCTTCTGGCAGAAGAACCCGCAGGAAGGATTCTTCGAACTCAGCGGCGTGAGCGGCCCGTCGTTGCAAAAGGCTTCGGTAGGCCGAGGCGCCGCGTTTGCCGACTACGACCGCGACGGCGATATCGACGTCCTGGTGGTCAACCACCAGGGCCGGCCGTTCCTGCTGCGCAACGACGGAGGGAACCGGAACCACTGGATCAAGGTGCGCCTCAAGTGCAGTGTGAGCAACCGCGCCTGCCTCGGGGCCCGGGTGGAAGTGCGCGCCGCCGGGTCGACACAGTATGACGAACTGGGCGGGCAGTCCTCTTACCTTTCCCAGAATTTCCAGGAAGCGCATTTCGGGTTGGGCCGCGCCACCCGGGTAGATTCCATCGTGGTCACCTTTCCTCGCGGTCGCGTACAGGAACTCGCCGGCGTTCCCGCAAACCGCGTAGTAGTCGTGGAAGAGGGGCGATGACCAAGCGGGTCGCCATCGCGCTCGCGGCAGTGGCGCTGGCGGCACTGTTCGTGACCGATCGGCTGCGGAACCGCGACCCTTCCGCCCAGACCGCCCCGGAGGAGAGCCCCGCCAGGCGTCGCGTGCGCGAGTTCTGGAACGCCTACAACCAGGCAGGGCTCTTGCGCACCCGCGGTGATTTCGCCGGCGCCACCAGGCTGTACCGGCGTTCCCTGGAGCTGAACCCTGATCATGAGGACTCGCGGTATTACCTGGCTAGGTCTCTCTCGGAAATGGGAGACTACGCGCAGGCGGAAGCTGTGCTACGGGACCTGCTGCGGCTCAATGCCGAGAGTGGGCGCGGTTGGGCGCAACTCGGCAATCTTCTGGGTGAGCTTTCTCCCGGGGGTGCCAAGGACCCGGCCGGCGCGCGCAAAGCCTATTCCAACCTGCTGCATATCAACCAGGAGCAGGCTGGCCCTTTCATCCAAGTGGGGCTGCTGGAACTCAACCAAGGACACCTTGCCGCCGCCCAACAGAACTTCCGAACGGCGGCGGTCTCCGGGGCACCCGAGGCCAAGTTCCTCCTCGGCTATACCTTGCTCCTCGAGGGCCGGCCCCGGGAAGCCGCCGATTGGTTCCGCAAAGTGATCGCAGCCCATCTCGCGGGTAAGCAGGTAGTTGCGAAAGGGGTGTTCTCCGAGGGCGACGTGCTTCCCCAGGAAGGGAAGCCACTGTCCGCGTTGGAACGCGCCACCGTCCGGTCGATGGTCGGTTTATATTGGGCGGAATTGCGGGCAGGTAAGTCGCCCACGGAGGCGGCGGCCGAGATTCGCATCGCCCTTCCCGAAGACAAAGAAACGCGGCTCCGTTTCGTGTCCTCCGGCGCGAGGGAAGGAGGGCACGCGGCCTGGGGTGACTTCGACGGCGACAGCCGCCCTGACCTGGCCGTGGGCGGCCCCGGGCGATTCGTTCTCTACCGCAATGGCGCAGGCCGGTTGGTCGATGTCACGGCCGCGGCCGGCCTGGCCGCCGTGCGGGACGTATGGCGACCCTACTGGGTCAACCTGGATGGCGACCCTTTCCTTGATCTTTATCTCGTCCGCCCGGGCCTGCAGGGTCGCGGTCAGAACCAGCTCTTTCGTGCCTACGGCCACGGCTCGTTCCGTGAAGTAACCGGCGAGTTCGGCTTGGCGGGGGTCCGGTCCACGATTGGGGCCTGCTGGCTGGATGCCGATGGAGACGGGCGCAGCGATCTGGTGGAGGTCGGAGCGACGGAGGAGTCCTACGGCGCCGCACGCCTGTATCGCCGGCTGGGGCGCGGGTTTGTCTTGCAGGAAGGGAGCGGGCTGGAGGCCGACGGCGTTGCCGTGGATTGCGCCGTAGCCGACTATGATCGCGATACCAGGCCGGACCTTTTCGTAAGGTTCTGGCGCAAGCCGGCGCGGCTGTACCGCAACCTCGGCGGTCACTTTGCCGACGTCACCGTAGCCGCTGGGCTGGCGGGCATCGATAGCCCGGGGCTCTCTGCCGTCTTCTTGGATTACGATCGAGACAACCTCCCGGATCTGCTGGTGAGCGCACAGGCTCTCTACGAAGACGTAAGCCGTTCCTTGCTGGGATTTCGATGTGGACGGCTTACCCCACGGCTCTTCCATAACACGGGCGCCGGGAGCTTCCGTGAAGTGACGGCAGAGATGGGTTTGGCCGCTTGCCACGGCACCGCGCTGGTGCTGGCCGAGGACCTCGACCGGGACGGATGGACTGACCTGGTTTTGGTCAACGGCGGGCCGGAGGCGCATCGGCTGGAGCCCAGTGTCGTCCTGCGCAATCGGGAAGGCAAGTCGTTCCAGCAGTGGTTCTGGCTGCCCGCGTTCGGCAAGCCGGGTAACTTTGTGGGCGCTGCCGCCGCCGACCTGAACGGGGACCGCTTTCCTGACCTCTACCTGGCCGCCCATCCGCTCATGCGTACACAGCAGGCCGGCGGTGTGTTTCTGAATCTGCCCGCACCACCACCTGGTTCGGAGGGAGCGCCATGAGGCTCATCCGGCCCACGCGCCTGGTCGCCGTTCTGCTGCTGTCGCTGTTCCTGGCACTGCCTTCGGGCGGGCAGCGGCCGCGAGGACGGCCGGCCGGCCGAGAGCTGCTTCAGAGCTATCGCAATCTGGGCAAGGCCTACTACGAGCAGGGCAAGTACGCGGACGCGCGCGAGCAATTCCAGCGCGTCGCCGTCTCCAGGCAGGCCGGGGCCGCCGATTTCCTTAACCTGGGGCTGGCGCAGATGCAGCTCCAGGACTACGACAACGCCCTCGGCTCGTTCACCACCGCGCGTCAAATGGCGCCCGGGCTGCCGGCCGTCGACTACAACCTCGGAATCCTCTACTACCGCCAGGGACGCTATCCGCTGGCCGAAGCCGCCCTGGAAAAGGTTCTGCAACGCAACCCGGGCGACCCGGCTTCCTGGTTCAACCTGGGCCGGGCCCGATTCCACCAAGGCAAGCTGGAACCTGCGCTGGAGGCGTACCGCCGCGTGATCGGCATGGGTTTTTCGCAGGCACAGAACTTCTACGTGGTGGCTCTCTTTCATGGTTTTACCGCCCTCAACCGGCTCCGGCGAACGCAGGAGGCGCACGTCCTTCTTTTGCAGCACCAGAAATTCCGCGAACGCCTTCCCTCGGTTGCCCTGGAGCCAGCCGCACTGGAGGGGGGGCGCTACGGTGGAGTCCTGGTACGGGCCGCCGGGGGGCCGCCCAAGCGCCGAGCTCCAGAGGGCCTAAGTCTCACCGAAGTGACCGGCGCCTGGCGACTGCCGGAAGTAAGGCCGCCCGTGATTGCGGGCGACCATATCGCTCCCGGCCGGGCCCTGGCCGTCGCCGACTATGACGGCGACGGGCATCTCGACCTCTACCTGGCGACGGCTGCGGGCGGTCGCCTTTGGCGCAACCGCGGCGCAGCTCGTATGGAAGACGTTACCGAGGCCGCCGGTTTGAGGCCACATTCCCCAGTGGCAGCCGCAGTCTTCGCGGATTATGACAACCGCGGGCGCCCTAGTCTTTTCGTAGCCGCGCGCGACGGTTTCCATATCTATGCTCCCCGGCCGGAAGGCGGGTTCCGGGAGGGCTCCGAGGCCGCCGGCGTTCACATCGCCCATCCAGCCACGGCAGTACGACTTTTCGATGCCGATAACGACGGCTCCCTCGACCTGTACGTGGGACTGGCCGGCGACCAGGGCGGCAGTCGCTTCTTCCGCAACAACGGCGACGGGACCTTCGCCGACGTTACTTCCGCCGCCGGACTGGGTTCGGATCGTGTCGCTGTGCGCCAGGCACTGTTCGCGCCGCTGAATGACGACCCCTATCTCGACCTGCTGGTGGTGCGGGAGAACGAGCCGCCGCTGCTCTTCCTCAACCGCGGGGGTGGCCAGTTCCGGCTGGCGGAGACCAGCGACGGGTTGCGGAGAACGGCCTACGGAGTCTACGTCGCCGACCTGAATCGCGATGGGCACTTCGACCTGTTCGTCAGCGGGCCGGGCAGGTATGAGGTCCTGTTTAATCGCGGCAGCGGCCAGTTTCGAACCGGTCCAGGCTTGCCCGTCAGTCCTGCAGGCGAAGGCGCCCGCGAATCGGTCCTGCTGGCCGACCTCAACGGCGACGGCCTCGACGACCTGCTTCTCCAGGACGGCGAGGGTCGCTGGCATTTCCTGGCGAACGTGGGCGGGAGCTTCGTCGAAGAAACGCTTTCCATGCCGCCCCTGCCGGGGTTGGTCGAAGCCACTGTGACCGCGCTGGCCAGCCCCCAGGAGCTCAATCTCCTGGGTCTGAGCGAGACCGGCCAGATGGTCTTGCTGGCCGTGCAGGGGAGCGGAGCGCGCTGGCTGGAGATCACCCTGGGCGGGTCGAAGAGCAATCGTGAAGGCGTGGGTGCCATCGTCGAACTGAAGGCCGGCACCTACTACCGAAGGCTCGTGGCTGCTGGCGGCAAGCTGCACGTATCCATGGCCGGCCTGCCCAAGCTCGACGTGGTGCGAGTTACCTGGCCCACGGCCATCATCCAGAACTTGACCAACGTCCCAACCAACCGCGCGGTGCGCGTCGAAGAATCGGAACGGTTGGCCAGCTCCTGCCCGCTTCTCTATATCTGGGACGGCCAAAAGTGGCAGTATCTCACCGATGTCCTGGGCGTCGCGCCGCTCGGCGCCCTGGCTCCCGACGGAAGCTATTTGCCCGCCAACCCCCAGGAGTTCGTTCGCCTGCCACCCAGCCTGCGCCCCCAAGACGGCCTTTTCGTTTTCCAGTTCACGGACGAAATGCGCGAAGTGGATTACTTCGACCGGGTCCAGCTCCTGGCCGTCGACCATGCGCCGGAGGAAGAGATTCTTGCCGACGAACGGTTTGCTGTTTCCCCGGTCGCGCCGGCGCTGTATCGCATCCGCAGCCGGTACGCACCGGCCGCGGCGCGGGACGACCATGGCCGCGACGCGCGCCACCGGCTCGCGCAAGCCGATGAGTTCACCGTGGATGACTTCCATCGCGAGCGCGTCCCTGGTCTTGCCAACCTCCACACCCTGACCCTGGAGCTTGGCCCGCAAGCCACCGCCGCCACAACTTCGCTCTGGCTGACCGGATGGGTGTTCTGGTCGGATTCGAATAGCGGCCGCGCCTTGATGTCCCGCGGGCCCAAGATCATGGGGCCCGCCCTCCAGGTGCGCGATGCCGCCGGCGAGTGGGTTACCGTGATTTCCGATATCGGCATTCCCAGCGGCGCCAACCGCACCATGCGCGTCGACTTGCGCCACCGTTTCCTCTCCCCGGATCGTTCCGTTCGCCTGGTCACCAACCTGGCCGTCTATTGGGACCGGGTGTTTTTCTCCACGGACGACGAGCTCATCACGCCCACCGTATCGCTCCTGCCGCTTTCCGCCGAACTCCGCTACCGCGGCTTTTCCCGCCCCGTCCGCCTGCCCGGGAGGGCCGATTCCTTCCCGTACGCCGAAGTCGAGGCCGACGCGCCTTGGGATCCGGCCCGGGGCTACTACACGCGCTACGGCGGCGTTAAGGAACTGGTGACCAGTTTCGACGAGCGGCTGGTGGTCATGGCGCCGGGCGACGAACTCTCCGTGGCCTTCGACCAGGCCGCGCTGCCTGCCCTGCCGTCCGGCCGGCGCCGGGCGATGTTCCTGCGGCTGGAGGGCTGGGCGAAAGACGCTGAGCCGAATACCGCGGCGGGCTCAACCGTCTCCCCTATGCCCATCCGAGACATGCCGGGGTATCCCTACGAACCAACCAGCCAACCGATAAGTCCTGAGTATGAAGACTACCTGCGTGCCTACCAGACTCGCCCGGGATACGCCCTGATTCCAAGTCTGGCTCCGGGCCACCTCCACGAGTGAAATGTGCCTTGTTCCTCGCGGCAGAGTATGCCTTCGGGCGCTGGTCACAGACCAAAGTGACGTAGGTCACAGATATTCCGGTGGGGAGCCACGATGATGCCATCGGGGCGAGGCAGCGAGGCCCGCGCGCTGGAGTGGTGGCGCCGGGCTCCGTAAGCCCTGCCCGGAGTGGAGAAGCACACGCAATGATGGAACCGATCCAAGCCATCGACTTCATGTACTACGTCGCCACGCGCGAGTTCATGGAGCAGTGGGATCGCGCCAAAGAGGGGGAGCTCGTCTGCCGCATGGAGCGGGCCATTGGCGGGTTGCCGCGCTTTGATTCGATCGAGGCCATGTTGCAGCGCATGAACGAGGCGAGCGTGGAAAAGGTCTTCATCACGCAATGCAAGATGTGGTCCTACCGGCGCAAGTGGATGTACATGGACACCCAGCTCGAAGACGTCCTCCAGTACACCGAACGGTATCCCGACCGCTTCGTGGGTCTTGCGGGTTATGACCCGTTCCGCATCCGGGAGAGTTTGGCGGAGATCGAGTTGGCGGTGAAGAAGCACCGCTTCAAGGGCGTGTACGTGCACATTTACGGGTTTGACATCCCCTTGCACGACCGCAAGATGTATCCCCTCTACGCCAAGTGCGTTGAGCTCGATGTGCCCGTTTGTATGCAGGTGGGCCACGTTCTGGAAGCCATGCCCAGCGAAGGCGGGCGCCCGATCTATTTAGACCGCATCGCGTGTGATTTTCCGGAGCTGAAAATCGTCGGAGCCCATACCGGCTGGCCCTGGGTGGAAGAGCTGATTTCGGTCTGTTACAAGTGGGACAACGTGTGGTTCGGCGTCGACGCCTGGATGCCGAAGTATCTTTCACCGCC
>CAZXVY010000075.1:0-10292 GCA_964644115.1 uncultured Terriglobales bacterium | reverse complement strand
CTACGGCAGCCACCTCACCGAAGTTCGCTCGGTGGTCGTGGATCCGCCCTTCCAGGGCAGCGGCGCCGAACGCCTGGTGGTGCGTGCGCTGTTGAACGAAGCGGCCCGGCACAACGTCACCTGCGTCTGCCTGTTTACCCGCATTCCCGGCTTCTTCGCGCGCTACGGGTTCACCGTCGCCACCCGCGAACAGTTGCCCGACAAGATCTACAAAGACTGCCAGCACTGTCCCCAGCTGCACAACTGCGACGAGGTTGCCATGGTCCGGGGCGTGCTTCCCACGTTTGCCATTCTGGATCCCCAGGTGATTCGCCGGCCGCTGGTGGCGCTCCAAGGCGCAACCGCCACAGAACCGCATCGAGAAACTGCGCCTTCTACGCCTGCGGTAGACTTCGCCCACGCTTCACGCTAGACTCCGCAGCCACATGCCCGCGCAGACCGCAGGCGCCGGCTTCGGTCATGAGCGACCCTCAGATAGCGGCGCTGCAGCGTGCGCTGCGCTCCGGCGATCACACCCAGGCCTGGACTGACTTCCTCACCTCCTACAGTCCGGTGGTTCTTCAGGCAGTGCGGCGCTCCATCTGGGACAACGAACAGGCGGCCGACTGTTTCGTCTTCGTATGCGAGCAATTGTGCGCGCGCGGCTATCGCCGTTTGTTGAAGTACAAGCCGGAGAGCGAAACCAGCTTTGTCACCTGGTTGCGGGTGGTGGTGCGCAACCTGGCCCTCGACTGGCATCGCCGCCAGTCGGGGCGTCCGCGGGTCTTCGAATCGGTCGCCAGGATGACCCTGCTGCATCAGGAGGTCTACCGGCTTCGCTATCAGGAAGGCCGCTCGCTCGAAGAAACCCACCTCACACTCCGCGAGCGCTTCCTGGAACTGACCGCCGACGCCGTCAGTGGCGCCGACACCGAACTGCGCCAGTCGCTCAGCCCGCACCAGCAGTGGCTGTTGGCGTCGCGGCGTGCGGAAACCGTCCCGCTCGACGCCGCCGATCCCGCGGAGGGCCCCCCCACGGATGTCGCCGACCCAGCTCCCGGACCGGAAGAGCTGGCTATTTCCAGCGAAGAATGGCAGCGGCTGGCCCGGGGATTGGCCCGGCTGGAGCCCTCCGAGCGCCTGCTTCTGCAGCTTCGTTACGGCCAGGGAGTCACGCTGACCAAGCTGGCGCGCTTCGCCGGCCTGCCCGACGCCCAGACCGCCGACCGAAGGGTCCGAGCCATCCTCGACCGCTTGAAAAAGGAGTTCTTGTAGCCGTCCGCCGGAAAAAAGCTTTCGCAGTCCGTAATTAGGAGGCAGGAGAGTTCATACCATGAACGAGACTTCCCCAAGCTCGTTTCCACAGAGTACCTGGCGCTGCCCCGAGGACGATGTGCTTGCTGGCTACATGGAGCGCCGCCTGTTACTGCCGAAGCAGGAGCAGGTGGAGGCCCACGTTTCCGCCTGCCCATACTGCCTGGAACAGGTCAGCTTCTTGCTCAACCTGCAGGACGCCGAGCTGCCCCAGGTTCCCGCAGCGCTTCTGGCGCGGGTGGCGAAGCCGGCCAGCAGGCCGTGGCTGGCGGACATCACTTGGCGCTGGGCCCCGGCTGCCGTTGCGCTGGCGGGCGTAGTGGTGGTCGCCTCCGTCCTGATGCTGCAAGCCCCGGATACGGGATCCGAGCGTCCGCCAGTCCGACAACAGACTTCGGTTCCCGCCCAAGCCGTGCCCACGCCAGTTCCGGAACCGTCCGGCGCATCGCCTGCCACCTCACCGCCACGCGAAACCCGGAGCCAGGCGCAGGTCGCGAACGGGCTGCAATTGCTTGAGCCCCGCCTCGGCGCCATCGTGACCGCGGAAAATCTCGCTCTCCGCTGGACCGCAGTTCCCCGGGCGCTCTTCTATGAGGTGCGCATCACCACCGCCAGCGGCCAGATGGTGTGGAACGGCAAGGCGGAGCGGGAGCAGCTTCGCGTGCCTGCGGATGCCGGTCTCCGGCCCGGGACCCACTTCGTGTGGGTACGGGCCCATTTGCCCGAGGGCAGGTTGATCCGGGCGCAGGCAGTTTCCTTTACCGTGCAGGAATAGTCCTGAGCAGGTTGTGAGCTGCTTCTTGCGAGCGACGCTCCAATTCGTCCTGCTGCTGGCGGTGCTGGCCGTCAGTGCGCCTGCGCAAACCTCTGCTTCGCCCGACGACCTGTTGGCCAAGGCCCGCAAGACTTATGCTGAACAGGGTGCGCAAGCCGCGCTGCCCGAATTTGAGTCTGCCCTGGCCGCCTTCCGCACCGCCGGCGACGCCCGCGGCGAGGCCATCACCCTGGGCCTGATCGGCAATTGCCACAAGAAGCTGGGAGACTACGACCGCGCCCGCCAAATGCTGGAGCAGGCCCTGGCCATGAAGCAGAAGCTGGGCGACCGGCCGCAAGAAGGCCGGACGCTGAACGATCTGGGGCTGCTGTTCTGGGAGATGGGGAATTATCCCCAGGCCATCGAGCAGTTCACACGAAGCATCGAAATCGCCCGCCAGATCGGCGACCTCCGGCTCGAAGGCGTCTCGCTGAACAACCTGGGCTTGGTAAGCGACGAGCAAGGCAACTACCAGCGCTCCCTTGATCATTACAAGCGCGCTCTGGAACTGCACCGGACCACCGCCTTCGAGCGCGGGGAAAGCGACACCCTGGGAAACCTGGGAGGCGTGCATCTCCTGCTGGGCCGCTACCGCGAGGCCCTGGAGTATTACCGGCAGGCGCTGGCCATCAGCGAGCGAGCGGGGCTCAAGCCTTCCATGGTGCAGGACCTGGGAAACATCGGGTTCTGCTATCTCGGCATGGGCCGGCTGGCTGAGGCGCAAGCCAGTTTCGAGCGCGCGCTGCAACTGGCTCGCGAAGCGGGGATGAAGAAGGAAGAGGCGGAACTGCACAAGGGCAGGGGCTCCGGCCTGCTCCGGCTGGGAAAGTTCAATGCCGCTCTGGAGGATTACGCGCGGGCACTCAAAGTGTACGAATCCGCGGGACTGAAGCGGGAAAAGGTGGAAGGCCTGAGCGATCGCGGCGCGGCTTTGCTGATGCTGGGCGATCTGGTTTCCGCGGAGCGCGACTTCACCGAAGCCATCGAGCTTGCCCGCTCCATCGGACACGCCCGCGGAGTGACGTCCAATCTGCTGGCGCTGGGCGATCTGGAGGCCCGGCGCAGCCGGCCCGAGCGGGCGGCGGCGCTCTATAGCGACGTGCTCCAGCGCTCCCGCGCGGCCGGCGATGAGGACAGCACCACCGCCAGCCTGCTCCGCCTTGCGGCCACGCTGCGCGAGCTCGACGATCCCCAGCAGGCCAACGCCAGCGCCATGGAGGCCCTGGAGACTGCACGCGCGCAGTCTGCGGCGCCCGCGGAAGCCGAGGCCCTCTTGCTGCTCGCCGATCTTCTCCGCGGCCTGGGGCAGTTGCAGCCTGCACTCGATCGCCTGGCGGAAGCCGAGAAAGTGGCCGCTGCCATCGGCAACCCCGACCTGAACTGGCGTGTGGCCTTCGGCCGGGGGAGGGCCCTGGAGGAACTGAAGCGCGCGGACGAGGCCATTGCCGCCTACCGCAAGGCCGTCGAAATCATTGAAGGCGTTCACGCCGAACTGCGCGAAGACCGCTATCGTTCCGGCTATCTGCAGGACAAGTCCCAGGTGTACATCGCCCTGATCCGGCTGCTGCTCCGCCAGGGCAAGAATGGTGACGCCTTCTCCTTCGCCGAGCGGCTGCGCGCCCAAAGCAAGATGGCGCCGCTCGATCCCGGCCTTCCCGCCCAGGTCGCGGAGCGCGAGGTCGAGCTGCGGCTGCGCATCCGCCGGTTGCAGCGCGCCATCGAGGAGGAAACGAAAAAGGGCGCGCAGTTCCGCCGCAACGCAGCGGCCGTGTTCTCTGAAGAGCTCCAGGCAGCCCAGCGCGAGTATCAGAACCTGCTCGACGACCTGCAACGCGGGCGCCCTATGAACCGGGCGGCGCTGGCCACGGAAGAACAGGTGCGGCAAAGCCTCCCCGCCGATGCCGCGCTGCTGGAGTACGTGGTGACCGAGGACTCCGTCATCATCTTTGTGCTCACGCGCGAGCAGTTGCGGGCCACTTCGGCGCTCGTCAAGGTGGAGGAGTTGGATGCCACCATCGAGCTGTTTCGCGACCTGCTCAGCCGCCGCAAAGGAGACCAGTGGCAGGCCCCGGCTCAGCTTCTTCGCCAGGGCCTGGTTGAGCCGGTGGAAAGCGCGGGCTGGCTAAAGGGCTACCGCACTCTGTTTTTGGTGCCCCATGGTGTGCTGCACTACCTGCCCTTCGCCGCCCTGGCTCGGTCCACTGCATCCGGATCCCGCTTCCTGGTCGAAGACTACGTCCTGCAGTACTTGCCTTCGGCCAGCACCCTGGCAGCAACCGCGGCGCAGCCGGAAGCAAACCAGGGCCGGCTTCTGGCCGTGGCACCCTCCCGCTCCCGTCTGGCTTTTGCTGCTCGTGAAGTGCAGGGCATTCGGGCGCTGTTTCCCAAACAGGCGCGGGCGTTGGTGGGAAAAGGCGCTACTGAGAGCAGCTTCAAACGGCTGGCCGCCGACTACGATATCCTCCACCTGGCCACGCACGGGTTTTTCAACAAGCTGAACCCGCTGTTCTCGGGAGTTCAGCTCGAGCCGGATGCGCAGGAGGACGGCCGGCTCGAAGTCCACGAAATCCTGGGGCTGCGGTTGCGGGCCAGCCTGGTCACCCTGAGCGCCTGCGAAACCGCCCTGGGCAGCGGCTACTTCAGCGAAGTCCCCGCCGGCGACGACTTCGTCGGACTCACCCAGGCGTTCCTGTCGGCAGGAAGTTCTTCGGTGCTGGCCACGCTCTGGGAAGTGAACGACCGTTCAACTCTGGAGTTTATGACCGGCTTTTACCGGCACCTGCCCCGGGAGCACGGCAGCGCCGCTCTGGCCTCCACGCAGCGCCGGATGCTGGCCGCGGGGAAGAGGTTTTCGCACCCGTATTACTGGGCCCCGTTTGTGCTGGTGGGGCCGAACCGGGGTGTGCAGGAAGGAATAGTTGCGGAAAAGTCGTTGACCCGTCCGTAAGAGTTAGGATAGTGCGAGATTGAGTTGATGCCCTGCACTTCTGTGGAGGACATATGGCATCGCGTCGGCGGTTGAGCAGTCGATTGCGTCACCTGGGAGTTCTAACGCTAGGCTGCTTGGTAGCTTTTCTGGCGTCGCCGCTTCAGGCCCAGCAGATTCAGGTCACCTCCGCTGATCCCAACACTGCCCCGCAGGCCACTGTCAATCTCAACGTCCTGGTCAAGGGCAAAGGTTTCAAAAACGGCGCCGTGGCTAAGTGGCAGGTCACGGGCACGGAAGACCCGGGCGGAGTCACCGTCAACTCGACCACCTTCGTCAGCGCCACCGAGCTGATCGCCAACATCACGGTTTCCGAGACGGCGGTGATCAGCCTCTATGACATCAAGGTGCGCAACTCTGACGGTCGCATCGGCAAGGGCACGGAGCTGTTCAGCGTGACCGAAAAGGGTACGGGCCCGCCGCAAGCGTGCTCCACGCCGACTCCGATTTTGACCAGCACGGCAAGCTGCACCACCGCGGGCCAGGCCGGCTGCCTGGATACCACCTTCGGGACCGGCGGCATGGTGCTCGTGGATACCACACCCGCCCCCGGCGTCACCGTCGATAATGATCGAGGTAAGGCTGTGGCCCTGCAGAGCGACGGCAAGCTCGTGGTCGCGGGGCTCGGGGGCATCGAGGGCCAAATCCCGCACTCCGAGTTTGCGGTGCTGCGCTTCAACCCGGACGGGACCCTGGATCCGGCCTTCGGAAGCGGCGGCTCCACGCTCATTCACATCAGCGACTTTACCGACGAGTTGTACGACGTGCACATCCAGTCTGACGGAAAGATCCTGGTCGCGGGCGACTCCGGTGGGGCTTACTTTGCGGTGGCACGCCTGAATGCCGACGGTTCATTGGACACGGGCTTCGGCAGCGGAGGCGTGGCAGTAATTGACTTCGGCCGCAAAGGCGGCGGATCGGCGTGGGACATCGCCATCCAGAGCGACGGCAAGATTATTTTGGTGGGTGGAGGACGCGGCCCCGACTGGAGCATCGCACGCCTGCTTCCGAACGGGACGCTGGATTCGAGCTTCGGGACGGGCGGCAAGCTCATCGCCAAGTCCGGCGGCGGCTCCGCCTACGCCGTGCTGATGCAGACCGTCAACGTGGGCGGCAGTCCCGTGGAGCGCATCCTGGTCGCCGGCCGCGGATACTCGGGCGGGATCACCGACTTCGGCCTCATGCGGCTTACGCTCTCCGGCGCTCTCGACTCCAGCTTTGGCCCCAGCGGCAGCGGCAAGTCCTTCACCGACTTCTGCGGCAACTTGGGTGAATACACGCGCACCATCGGCTTCGACTCGACCGGCAACATCGTGGCCGGCGGAATCATCAACATTGGCGGCAGCGGAGGCCTGACCGGGCACAACTTCTTGATCGCCCGCTACACCCCCAACGGCATTCTGGACACCACCTTCGGCGAGGTGCGGCCCGGCGCCACCCAGGCCAGCGGCCGCACCATCGTGGATGCGCTGGCCGGTTATGACTCGGTGTACGGCATGGCCATCCAGCCCGGCGGCAAGATCATCCTCAGTGGAGCCGTCCACAATGTCGACGAATCGTTCGGCGGCTTCGGGCTGGTACGGTTCAACCCCGATGGGTCTGTGGATTCTTCATTCGGCAGCGGCGGCGTTGCCGTGGCCGGATCAGGCAGCAATGACGACTTTGGCTACAAGCTGGCGCTGCAGCCCGACGGCCGCCTCGTCGTTAGCGGGCAATCGAAAAACGGGGCGGAGTATGACATCTCCGTCTTCCGCTTCTGGCCATGACCATGCCCGAGCCCAGGTGGAGAAAGGCAAGAACCAGACCATGAACGGGAACAACATCAGCGACGGGCCCCGGCGGCGCCAATGGCTCGAAGAGCAGCTCGAAGAGCTGAGTACGCCGTCGGCTTCGCGTCCGGAATCTACGCTGCACCCGGCTTGGTGGTCGTTCATCGCCTACTGCCGCGAACTGCGCCACGGCGACATCGAGTTGCTTCGCGTCCAGGATGGTTTGCCCGTCCTGGCCGAGCTGACACGCAAGAAAGTGAAGTTCGCTCCGTGATGCAGTAACGCGGAGCGCAGAGAAGTAAGGAAGAAGAAGCAGTAAGAAGTCGCTGCGGCTGACTGAAGCACTCAGAGGCCGTCGCACCGGGCCCATCCAGGTCCGGAGCGGCGGCCTTTTGGCTTTTGGCCACCTTGGCGCTCGGGAGGAAGTCATGAAGCGCGTATTTGTCTTGTTCATCGTCGGGCTCGCTGGTCTGGCCCTTCTGGCGGCGGCGCAGGCGCCTGATACCTTCACGGCCATCCCTGGGGGGATGACCTCAGCCCGCTACATTCACACGGCGACGCTGCTCAACAACGGCAAGGTGCTGGTCGCGGGGGGCACCACCGAGCCCGATGTCTCCGTCACCACTTCCACTGCCGAGCTCTACGACCCCTCCACGAACAGCTTCACGGCCATCCCGGGCGGGATGACCTCAGCCCGCAGGGGGCACACGGCAACCCTGCTCAACAACGGCCAGGTGCTCATCGCGGGCGGCGTCAACGGCAGCTCCGTCATTTCCACTGCCGAGATGTACGACCCCTCCACCAACAGCTTCACGGCCATCCCGGGCGCGATGACCTCCGCCCGCTTCTCTCACACGGCGACGCTGCTCAACAACGGCAAGGTACTGCTCGCGGGGGGCGCCTCGCTCAGCTATCTTGCGAGTGCCGAGCTGTACGACCCCACCGCGAACAGCTTCACGGCCATCCCGGGCGCGATGACCTCCGTCCGCTTGTATCACACGGTGACGCTGCTCAACAACGGCAAGGTGCTGGTCGCGGGGGGCTACAACGGCGTCTCCTTTCTTTCCAGTGCTGAGCTGTACGACCCCACCGCGAACACTTTCGCGGCCCTCCCGGCCATCCCGGGCACGGCCATCCCGGGCGGGATGACCGCAGTCCGCGCGTTTCACACTGCAACCCTGCTCAGCAACGGTAGAGTGCTGGTCACCGGGGGCACCAACGGCAGCCTCCCCCACCTTGCGAGTGCCGAACTATACGACCCCGCCGCGAGCATCTTCACGGCCATCCTTGGGGGGATGACCTCAGCCCGCTACACTCACACGGCAACCCTGCTCAACAACGGCAAGGTGCTGCTCGCCGGGGGCTACGGCTTAGGCTTCCTTGCGAGTGCCGAGCTCTACGACCCCTCCACAAACACGTTCGCCGCTACCAGCAGCAATATGACCTCAGCCCGCGGCTTCCCAAAAGCAACGCTGCTCCATGACGGCAGGGTGCTGCTGGTGGGAGGTGTGGCGCCAGGACCTGATGGCAACGCCAGGGTACTTGCGAGCGCAGATTTGTACCACCACCTCAACACACCTGCTGGAACCAATGTCACGGTGCAGCCCGTTGACCCTGTCACGGGTACGAGTCCTGTAACGCTCACCTTCGGCACGGTCACGCCCCCGGGAGAGACCACGGTAACTACCAGCAACAGCGGCCCAGCCGGCCCCGGCGGGTTCCGCATTGTCGGCCCGGGTGGCATAAGTCTGTACTTCGAAATCTCCACCACGGCTGTGTTCTCCGGTTCCATCACCATCTGCTTCAGCTACCCGGACCTGGGCGATCCGCGGCGGGAAGACAGGTTCAAGCTGCGCCATTTTGAGAACGGCGGCTGGCAGAACGTTCCCATTTCCTCTCTCGACACATCCGCGAACATCATCTGTGGCGTTGTAACTTCGCTCTCTCCGTTCATCGTGGTCGAGCCACTGAATGTGCCCCCCGTGGCCAACGCCGGTTCCGACCAAACGGTGATTCTGGGCGAATCGGCCAGTCTCGATGGTTCAGGCTCCTCCGATCCCGACGGCACGGTTGCCGCTTACGCGTGGAATTTTGGCGACGGCTCACAGGCTAGCGGTGCGCTGATTACGCACACCTACGCCGCGATCGGGCAGTTCAACGTGACGCTCACCGTTACGGACGACTTCGGCGACACGGCCGCTGACACCGCCGTGGTCACCGTGATCACACCCGCACAGGCCATCCAGCGACTGGCCAGCCTGGTAGCGGGCTACAACCTGCAGCAGGGCATCGCCAACTCGCTCGACGCCAAGCTGCAAAATGCGCGCGAGGCTCTGGAGGCAGCCAACGCCGGCCAGCGCGCCGACGCCGCCAGCAAGCTACAAGCCTTCATCAACGCAGTGGAGGCGCAGCGCGGCAAGGAACTGACCGTTGCCCAGGCCGACCAACTGATCTCCCTGGCCACCCGCATCCTGGCGGTGCTGTAGCCGGGTTGCTGGCCTGAACAACCAGCAGGGCGCGGAGCACGGAAACAGAAGCAAGAAACTCGCTTCGGCTGACCGAAGCCCTCGGAGGCCGTCGCGCCGGGCCCTCAAGGTCCGGAGCGGCGGCTTTTTTGGCTTTGGAGACAAAACGTCGAAAGACAAAGGAGAAAAACCAATGAAAGCTCGATTTGGATGTTTCTGGATTCTTGTCCTGGCGCTGGCAGCAGGTTGCTGGAGCCATCCGACTTACGCCCAAGAGGCTGCTGGGGGCGCGACGGAGTTGGTGGTGACGCTCATCTGTACGGGACCGCCTTCGGTCGTGGGGTCGGCGGATTACAGCATTCGGATCCGCCTCAAGGATGGTTCGTTCACTACCATAACCCCCAGCACGAAGCTCGAATGCGCCGGCGCTCGCGATTCTCGAATTGACCCCAACCGACGCACGATCAGCGAGACCCACACTCTGGCAGAAGGAGAGGTCGTCGTTGGCTGGGGCACCGCGCTCTTCGTCACCGGTGAGGGCGCTAGCGGTAATAGCTGTGTGAACGCCGGCACCAACCTGCCCGTCCATAACAGTTGTCGGGATGGCAAGTATGGAGTCCAGTTTATGATCCAGTAGGCGCAACCGCTGAGCCGCGAACCGGAGGCTGTTTCCAGTTCGTTCGCGCGGCGTGCAGGGAAAAAAGAAGTCGCTTCGGCTGACCGAAGCACTCGGAGGCCGTCGCATCGGGAAAGGGTAAGACCCGATTTGGCGGCCTCTTCTGTTTCAGCCGGCAAGGACAGAAGAGTGCCGCCGCCAACAGCCTCCTGCCATTACAATCGCTCTCCCTCATGGACCCGCAATCGGTGCCCACCCTGGCCCGCAAGCTGCGTACGCTGGACTACTTCACGCTGGGCTTCGGCTCGATGGTGGGCGTGGGCTGGCTCGTCCTGATGGACGACTGGCT
>CAZXVY010000074.1:7957-10342 GCA_964644115.1 uncultured Terriglobales bacterium | reverse complement strand
CGGGTGGTCCCCCATCCTTCCCGGTCGATTTTCCCTGGTGTTCGACACAACTCAAAAACAGGAGAGTACGCGTATGCGTATGACACTATTGCGCCGTTCGCTCGGGCCTTTGTGTGCGCTGGTGCTAATGGCGGCGATGGCCGCGCCGCTGGCCGCACAGGACAAGATGATCGGCATCAACGTACTGCTGAATCGTCCCATCACCGACGCCATCCTCGCCGACCTGAAGACCATCGGCAACGTGGGACACAAGCTTTACGAGATCAACGCCCTGCTGATGGTGGCGCGGGAGAGCCAACTGGCCGTCATTCGGGCCAAGCCCTACGTGGCGGGTGCGGACCCGGACGCCGAGCGCGAGGGCAAACCCATCGACACCGTGGGCGCCACCGATTTCAGCGGGCCGGCCCTCAACACCTGGGACCAGGACGCCATCAACGTCTCCAACTTCGGCTCCGTAGCCCGGCAGGTGGGGTTCGACGGCAGCGGTGTGAACGTGGCGGTGCTGGACACTGGACTGCTGGATACCTGGCGGCAGTACTTCCCGCAACAGCGCATCCTCAGCCAGTATGCAATTTCGCTGCAAGGCGGCGGGGCGTTCAGCGCGGGCGCGGTTTCCGTATCCACCAACAAGTGGGAGCACGATACCAGCTCGCATGGCACGCACGTCACCAGCACCATCCCGGGCTACAGATTCTTAGGCACTCCCATCCACGGAGTAGCGCCGAAAGCCAACGTCATTCCCGTGAAGGTGCTGAACCAGAACGGATCGGGATGGTCTTCGGTGGTCGCGGTGGGCATCGTGTACGCCACCGCCCTGAAACTGGGCCCGCTGGCCGGCTCGCCCATGGTCATCAACATGAGCCTGGGCGGACCTGCGGGGAACGCGGTGGAAATGGCGGCCATAGACTTCGCGGTGGCCAACGGCGTGATCATCGTGGCCTCGGCGGGCAACCGCGGCAACAACGGCTTGGGCTTCCCCGGGGGCTACGCTCCGGTGATTTCCGTGGCTTCGGCGGGATGGATTGGGCAATGGAATCCGGCCGATGGCAGCCCCAATAATTGGTGGTTTGGTAACGACGTGGTGGATGACACCTCGGAGAGCCACTTCTACATCTCCACCTTCTCCAGCCGCAAGCGTAGCGACCGTCCCAACCAGGACCTGGACGTGACCGCTCCCGGCGACTGGGTGGTGGGCCCCTTCCAGCTCCAAAACGGCAAGATCAGTTATTTCTTCCTCAGCGGCACGTCCATGTCCAGCCCGCACGTGGCCGGCATCGTCGCCCTGATGGCGCAGAAGAACCCGGGGCTGAATTCCATCTCCGGCGATGCGCTCAACGCGGAAGCCATCCTGGAAGACGCTGCGCTTCCCATTACCACTCCCGGCTGCCGCCTGGTCTTCTTCCCGGGCGGTTCGAGCACCAACATCTGCTGGGGTACGGGGAATGATCCAGCCACCAGCGTGGATGCCGACGGCGCGGGCTTCATCACCGCCGACGCCGCCCTCACCCTGACGCCTCCGTAGACGCGTCGGACACTTGACATTACTCCGCGCCCGGCGAGAAGCATCGCCGGGCTTTTTCTTTGTGGCCTCGAGGGCGACGCGCCCTATCCTCTTGTCATCCCGAGCCGCCCGCTCCCGCTTTGCGGGAGAGGGCGTGCCGAGGGATCTTGGGTAGTAAAGGGAGGGCCGGACTGGTAGCGGCGACACCTCCCGCGATGATAAAAAGTATTCGGTTTTGCTGCAAGTCCTAGCTACTTCGGCATTCACGCACTCGGGTGGCAGTGTGCAACCCATAGTTCCATCGGAATACGTCGCGCTTCGCGAGGGCCTCGGCTTCGACGAGGTCAGTCTCGGTGTTGGCGGCGTGAAGTTGCTCGCGATAGCAGAGATTCCCCGTGCACAGATTGGCTATTCGGTGTCACCGGGTGGAAAGTCGCTGTGCGACGGCTCCTCGGGATCATGGAATCCAGCTTGGATCGTCATTGGAATTGAGACATGTTGCGGGGACCCAATCATCCTCAACACGTCAGACACGATGCTTCCCGTGATGACGGCGATGCATGGCGAGGGTTCCTGGCAACCGTACTCGATAGCCAAGAGCATACGGGCCTTCACCGCTTCGGTCCGGGAAGTCAAACGGATTGAGGCAGGGAGGGAGAACCCGGTCGAAATGGAAAGCAACCCACTGCCCGCCGGCGAAAAAACTGCAATCCTTCACCGAATCGACACGCTGAACGACAACGAAATCGACCTCGCTTTCTGGGACTTACTTTTGGGAGGTTAGGCGGATGACTTCAACTTCCGCTTCAGGTCATCGGCGATTTGCTGCCCGTGGAAGCGGCCGTTTTCGATGAAGATCTCGCTGGTGCGCGAGCCGGCCACGA
>CAZXVY010000074.1:0-7857 GCA_964644115.1 uncultured Terriglobales bacterium | reverse complement strand
CCGTGGAAGCGGCCGTTTTCGATGAAGATCTCGCTGGTGCGCGAGCCGGCCACGATCACTCCCGCCACGTAGATGCCGGGGACATTGCTCTCCAGCGTTTCCGGATCGCACAGCGGGCGGCTCTGCTCGGCGGAGAGCTCGATGCCCAGCGCGCGCAGGAAGTCGAAGTCGGGATGGTAACCGGTGAGCGCAAACACGAAGTCGTTCTCCAGTTCCACTTCGCCGTCGGGCGTGCGCAACAGCACGGAATCGTCTCCGATCTCGCGCACCGTGCTGTTGAAGTAGGCCGGGATCTCGGCGCGCTTGATGCGGTTTTCGATGTCGGGCTTTACCCAGTACTTCACGCTGTCGCGCATGGCGGGCCCGCGGTGCACCAGGGTGACGCGGGCGCCGTGCCGCCACAGGTCGAGCGCCGCCTCCGCCGCCGAGTTCTTGCCGCCGATGACCAGCACGTCCGTGTCATAAAACGGATGCGGCTCGCGGTAGTAATGGAAAACCTTGGCCAGGTCTTCGCCGGGGATGCCTATCCGGTTGGGCAGGTCGTAATAGCCGGTGGCCACCACCAGCTTGCGCGCGCGGTACTCGTGCCGGCGCTGGTGGCGGTCCACGGTGGCCACGCGGAAGTCGCCGTCCGAGCCGGTGACGGACTCCACGCGCTCGTACTGGCGGACATCCAGTTGGTAGTGCGCGGCCACGTTGCGGTAGTACTCCAGCGCCTCGTTACGCGTGGGCTTCGGGTGGGCGGTGGAGAAAGGGATGTCGCCGATCACCAGCAGCTCCGGCGTGGTGAAAAACACCATGTTCGACGGGTAATGGAAGAGCGAGTTGACCAGGCATCCCTTGTCTACCAGCAGCGCGGTGAGACCGACCTTCTGCGCCTCGATGGCGCAGGCCATTCCCGTAGGGCCGGCGCCGATCGAGAGCACGTCGGCGGAGCGTCCGTTGCGCTCCCGCTTCGCCAAGACCGCCGCCGGTTCCAGGGTGGCTTCTGCCATGTTCAACCTTTACATTAGCAGAGGTACATTAGCAGGCGGGTCGCAAATGCGGCGCGCGCCGTTGTTATAATTCCGCGTCGCTTCCCGGCGAAGCGGCATCCACATATATAGAGGAGCAATCATGGCAACGGCACCCAGGCCCAACCAGCCCTTGACCCGAATCGAGAAGGATTCCCTCGGCCCCAAGGAAATTCCCGCGCACGTGTACTACGGCGTGCAGACGGCGCGGGCGGTGGAGAACTATCCCATTTCCGGGATGCGGGCGCATCCCACGCTGATCCGGGCGTTCGGACTCATCAAGCAGGCGGCGGCGGAGGCCAACTTGGCGCTTGCGCTGGTGGATGAAAAGCGGGCGCGCGCCATCATCCAGGCGGCGAAGGAAGTGGCCGAGGGCAAGTGGGACGCGGAGTTTGTGGTGGACGTCTTCCAGGCGGGGGCGGGCGTGAGCTTCCACATGAATTCCAACGAAGTCATCGCCAATCGCGCTATTGAAATTCTGGGCGGAAAGCTGGGCGAATACACCGTGGTCCATCCCAATGACCACGTGAACTACGGGCAGTCCACCAACGACGTCTTTCCCACCGGCATGCGCCTGGGCGCGCTGCTGGAACTGGAAAAGCTTTATCCGGTCGTGGATTCTCTGGCCGCGGCGTGCGAAGCCAAAGGCCGCGAGTTCGACGGCATCATGAAGTCCGGCCGCACCCACATGCAGGATGCCGTGCCTGTTCGCCTGGGACAGGAGTTCGCCGCTTACGGAGTTGCCATCCGGCGCGCTGAAAAAGGCATCAAGCAGGCGGCGGACACGCTGCGCGACCTGGGACTGGGCGGCTCGGCCGTGGGCACCGGCATCAACACCCATCCCCAGTATCGCGACGCGGCCATTGCCAGCCTGGCGCGGCTCTCCGGACAGAAGCTCACGCCCGCAGCCGACATGCGCGAAGCCATGCAGTCGAACTACTGCATGGCGGCAGTGTCGTCGGCGCTGAGGAATTTGGCGCTGGAGGTGATCCGCATCTCCAACGACCTGCGCCTGCTGGCTTCCGGGCCCAACACCGGCCTGCGCGAAATTGACTTGCCCGCCCTGCAGCCGGGATCGTCCATCATGCCGGGGAAAATCAATCCCGTGATGCCGGAACTGGCGGCCATGGTCTCGTTCCAGGTGGTGGGCAACGACGTGGCCGTGGCCATGGCGGTGCAGGCCGGGCAGCTCGAGCTCAACGTCATGATGCCGACGATGAGCTACAGCGTGATGCAGTCCATCACCATCCTCAGCAACATGCTGCGCGTGTTCACCGACCGTTGCGTCGCCGGGCTCACCGCCAACCCCGCGCGCTGCGATTATTACGCGCAAAGCACGGTGTCGCTGGCCACGGCGCTGAATCCGTATATCGGCTACGCCAAGGCCGCCGAGATCGTGAAGGAATCCGTGGCCACCGGACGCAGCATCATTGACATCGCGCGCGATAAGAAGTTGCTGACCGAGGACGAAATCAAGCAAATCCTCGACCCCAAGAACATGACCGAGCCGCAGATGCCCAGGGAAGCGGCCAAGGACCGGGAAGCGAAGAAGAAGCTGTAGGCGGCTGGTGCGTCCTGCTTCAAAGCCGCGACAATGTCTCGGTTGCCTTGGCCACCAGCTTTTCTTCCCCGTCCTTGAGCGCAAACACTTCCGCCTCGCTGACGATGATGGACTTTCCCGCGCGCAGCACTTGTGCGCGGCAGCGCAGGCGCTCGCCTACGGCCGGGCGCAGGAAGTTGATCTTGAACTCGATGGTGATCACGTCGCGGTCGCCGGAGACGGCGCGCGCCGCTCCGCCGGCGGTGTGGTCGGCGATGGTGGCCAGCACACCGGCGTGGATAAAGCCGTGCTGCTGCCGGTGATGGTCCTCCACGGCGAGTTGCGATTCGCACCAGTCCTCGCCCACGCCGGTCAGTTCGATGCCCAGGTGACGAAAAAAGTCTGCCTTCTCGAAGATGCTGCGGACGTTGTCGGGAAGGGATGGAATCACGAGAGACTGGCTCTAGCAGTCGCCTACGAGTAGGGATTCCTCGCCCGCCGCGGCGGGCTCGGAATGTAAAATATCAGCACTCCCACCTCAGCAGTGTCGCCCCAACCGTAAATCCGGCGCCGACTGCGGCCAGCAGCACCAGATCGCCCTTCTTGAGTTTTCCCTGCTCGCGCGCCGTCTGCAAGGCCAGCGGGATGGTGCCGGCGGTGGTGTTGCCGTATTCGCCGATGTTGATGATGACGCTCTCGCTTGCCAGCTTCAAACGGTCGGCACATGCCGTGATGATGCGCAGGTTGGCCTGGTGAGGGATGAAGGCCTTGACGTCCGAACCCTTGTAACCGTTGCGCTCCAGCAGCTTCGCGCAGACTTCGGTCATCTTGCGCACCGCGTACTTGAACACTGCCTGCCCGTCCTGATGGACAAAGTGCATCCGTTTGGCGACGGTTTCGGCAGTTGCGGGATTCAGGCTGCCGCCGCCGGGCATGTAGAGCGAGCATCCGCCGGAGCCGTCCACTTCGTGCAGGAAATCAATCAGCCCTTCTTCGCCCTCGGCCGCGGGCTCCAGCAGCACGGCGCCCGCGCCGTCGCCGAAGATCACGCAGGTAGCGCGGTCGGTGTAGTCAATGATGGACGACATGACGTCGGCGCCGATCACCAGCACCTTCTTGTGCGCGCCCGTCTGGATGAACTGCGCGCCCGACTGCAGTGCATAAACGAAAGCCGAGCAGGCCGCAGATACGTCGAATCCCCAGGCGCCCGCGGCTCCCAACTTGTGCTGCACCAGACAGGCGGTGGAGGGAAACAACATGTCGGGCGTCACCGTGCCCACCAGGATGGCTTCCACTTCCTTCGCTTCGATGCCGCGCTCGGCGAGCGCCGCGCGCGCGGCTTCCACCGCGAGGTCGCTGGTGGCCACGCCTTTGTCCACGATGTGCCGCTGGCGGATGCCGGTGCGTTCCAGGATCCACTCGTTCGAGGTCTCGATCATCTTCTCCAGATCCTGGTTGGTCAGGAGCCGCGGCGGAACGTAGGTCCCCAGCGCGGTGATCTTGGCACGTGGCAAAGCGCTTCCTCCAGTGAGAGGTACAGCCGATTGGTAATTTGTAATTGGTAATTTGTAATTTGCAATTTCAACAACGCCGCCAAAAACGGCGGGCAAATTACCAAATTACAAATTACCAATTACAAATTCCTTGCCGGGCGCCAGAGGTCCCGCTGCACACGCAAGGACCCGTTACCGTTGCTTCCTTCCGGACCTGGCGGGGTTGGCGGGATGCGTCGCGCGGGTTCCGACGCCCGACGGCTGCCAGTGTAACATCCAGCGTGTTCCGGTTCCGGCTCCCGATCCGAGGGGCGCCGGGTCGAAGACTCGGCGCTACACCAAGCTCGATGGCTGGCGAGGTCTCCCGCTTCCACACGAGGTCGCCCGCTTCCACAGCGGGAAAGAGCGCCCCGCTTGTCTGCCAAAGATGGGCGATAATACTCCTCGCATGTCCGCGCCCACGCTTCCGCCGCCCGCCCTGCCCGGTTCCACCCGCTACGCGGTGGAGCGCTACTTTGACATCTCGTTCTACCTGATGATCCTGACCGCCTTCACCTCGCTGGCGGCCACCGGCAAGCTGGAGCTGATGTGGACGCTGATCGTGACTGCGGCGCTGGCCGTGCGCGGCGTTCTGCTGCTGCGCGGGCAGCAGGTGGTGATTTCCGAGCGCTGGACCGACTTGCTCACCGTCTTCTACGCCATCTTTTATCTCGCGGACTTCTTCCTGCTCTCCGGCCTCTTCGTCACCGCCACCATTCATCTGGTGCTGTTCATCACAGTGGTTAAGATTTTTGCCATCCATCGCGCGCGCGACATCATCTGGCTGTGCGCCATGGCCTTCGGCGCCGTGCTGGGCGCAGCCCTGCTCACGGTGGACACCGTCTTCCTGGCCGCCTTCTGCCTGTTCCTGCTGCTCGCGGTGACCACCTTCATCAGCTGGGAGATGAAGCGCTCGGCGGAGGCCGCACAGAGCTGTGCCCGCGAACCTCACCACGGGCAGCGGCGCATGGCCTGGTCGCTCTCCACCACGGCGGCCTTTCTCATGGTGGCCATCATCGTGGGGTCGGTGGGCATTTTTTTCATGCTCCCCCGGGTGAGCGCCGGCTATCTGAGCCGCTTGGCGCCCCGCAGCCAGTTCACCAGCGGCTTTTCCGACGACGTGCGGCTGGGCGAGATCGGGGAAATCCAGCAGTCCACGCAGGTGGTGATGCACATCCAGATCCAGGGCGACACCCTGGGCGCCTACGACTTGAAGTGGCGGGGCGTCGCCCTCGAAGCCTTCGACGGCCAGCGCTGGTCCAACCCCACCCGCCCGCTGCCCGTGATGCAGAACCGCTTCGGCTCGTTCGACGTGGGCGGCTTCACCTCGAAAAACCGGGAATTCCATGCTCCCGTGACCGCCAGCCGGGCTCCCCAGGAAATCCGCTACCGGGTCACCCTGGAACCCATCGGGGCCAATGTGTTCTTCCTCGCCCCGGTGGCGAAGAGGCTGTTTGGCAACTACCGGGAATTGCGGGTGGACTACGCGGGCTCGGTGTTCAACAACGACCGCGACCGCGTGGTCAGCCGCTACGAGGCCATTTCCGACGTGGCCCGGCCCAACCCGGAGAAGCTGCGCGCCGCGGACCCGGTCCCGGACCCAGCCTCAGACCCGGCCTCGGCTGACCCACCTCAGTCCGCTCTGCGCCTGCCCACGCTCGATCCCCGGGTTCCCGAGCTGGCGCGCCAGATCACGGCGAACGCCGGCAATGACTACGACCGCGCCGCCGCTATCGAGAGCTATCTGACTTCGCGCTACGGCTATACGCTCCAGCTTCTGGACGCGCCCCAGGCCGATCCGCTGGCGCACTTCCTGTTTGTGCGCAAGCAGGGGCACTGCGAATATTTCTCCTCCGCCATGGCGGTGATGCTGCGCACGCTCAACATTCCCGCGCGCATCGTCAACGGATTCCGCGGCGGCGAGTTCAACGACGTCACCGGCAGCTACATCGTGCGCGCCCGCGACGCCCACTCCTGGGTCGAAGCCTGGTTCCCGGGACACGGCTGGGTGGCTTTCGACCCCACGCCCGCTTCCTCGGAAACCCGGGCCGGAGCCTGGAAACGCTTCCTGCTTTATGTGGACGCGGCCGGCGAGTTCTGGCGCGAGTGGGTGATCAACTACGACTTTGCGCGCCAGAACCAGTTAGGCCGCGACATGTCGGTGGGCAGCCGCCGCTACCGGCTTGACCTGCTCGACTGGTTCCGCTCCCGCTACCGCCTGCTGGTGCGCGCCGCCCGCGACGCCCAGAAGCAGGCCGTGGAATCGCCGCTGGAGTGGTCGCTGGGCACGGCGGTGGCGCTGGCGTCCATTCTCCTGCTGGTGAATGTGCGCCGCTTGTGGCGCGCATTCCGCGAGGGCCAAACGGCGCGCCGCCCGGAGCGAGCTCCCCGCGCCGCCGCCACCATCTGGTACGAACGCATGCTGCGCTCTCTGGGACGGCGGGGCTGGCACAAGCACCCGTCGCAGACGCCGGAGGAATTCGTGGTCACGATTGCGGATTCCGCCCTGCGCGCCGCCGTGGAAAGCTTCACCCGCCGCTACCAGCGCGCGCGCTTCGGGGACTCCGCGGAGGACGCGAGCGTTCTACCGGACCTGTACCAGGAAGTTGCTTCGGGCGTGCGCCGCTAGATGACCACACACGAAATGTACCTGCGGCACTGCGGGCCCCACTCGACGGTGAGCATGTCTACTGCCAAGGCTTGAGTTCGACGATGTCGCTCACTGGAATGGTAATCTCGCCTTCCTCCGTAGCAACCCTGAGCGCGGGCACGATGCCCGCCTCCTCTTTTGGCTCTCCTGGTTTCAGCTCGCCCTCGGGCTTCTTCCCCCGTTTCAACTCACCCAATAGGACGCCGCTGGTCTTCTTCCACCGTACGGGAACGATGCCCACACGCCCCTCCGGGATATCGAAGTTTATGGTCAAGCCGGGCTCAAAGGTGGGGTGAGCGCTGATGATTCTGGCGCACAGCGGGAGCAAATCGGAGTCTTTCTTTGGGGTGTCCGTTGAATACCCATAAACTATCAGCGGTATAGTCGTCACGCGTACGAAGGTCACGCCCTCCTCATTGATCGCGTCAACGACCTTCCCGTCGAAGAAGGTGTACGGAACGGAGTACTTGTGAGCACTACCCGCTGGAAGTGGCTTCACGTCTCCACGCAAGACCAGCTGCCCGAGGATTTCGCCCTTCACAAGCTGGCCGTCCTTCTTCTTGACGGTGGCAGCTATGAGCTCGCAGGGCGCTATCAGGCACGCGAGGGCCAGCAAAACCGCAATGCGCGAGTTCATTTGTCCTCCTGGCAACGCATTATAGCTCCGCCGCGAGCTCCATATGGGTGGGCTGCCCGCCTGATAGAATTCAACACTTGATGCTTGTCGAAAACTCCACATTGGAATCCGCCGCCACGAAGCCTACCCGGGTGGGCTTCGTGAGCCTGGGCTGTCCCAAGAACCTGGTGGACAGCGAGGTGATGATGGGCCTGCTGGCCGAGGCCGGGGTGGAGATTACTCCCCGCGCCGAAGATGCCGACGTGCTGGTGGTGAACACCTGTTCGTTTATCGAATCGGCCAAGCAGGAGTCGGTGAACGCCATCCTGGAGATGGCCGCGCTGAAGAGTTCGGCGGAGAACCCGGAGGGGCGCGCGCGCCGGCTGATCGTGGCCGGGTGCATGGTGGAGCGCTACCGCAACGAGATCCGGAAGAACATCCCGGAAGTGGACGCGGTGGTGGGCACCGGGGAGCTGGAGCGCATCCTGGAAGCGGCGGGACTGGCC
>CAZXVY010000073.1:0-10345 GCA_964644115.1 uncultured Terriglobales bacterium | reverse complement strand
CATCACGATGCCGTCCGCGGTGCCCACCACGGTGATGTTGAGCAGGCCCTCACGGCGCTCGGCGTAGGTGGGGTTGATGACGAAACGGCCTTCCACCAGGCCCACGCGCACCGCGCCCACCGGGCCGTTGAAGGGAATGTCCGACACGGCCAGCGCGCAGGACGCAGCGTTGATGCCGATCACGTCAGGATCGTTTTCCGAGTCGGCGGAGAGCACCAGCGCAATTACCTGGGTCTCGCAGCGGAAGCCTTCGGGGAACAGGGGGCGAATGGGGCGGTCAATCTGGCGGCAGGTGAGGATTTCCTTTTCGCTGGGCCGGCCTTCGCGCTTGATGTACCCGCCGGGGATGCGGCCGCCGGCGTAGGTGTACTCGCGATAGTCCACGGTGAGGGGAAAGAAATCAATGCCTTCCCGGGGATCGGGATTGGCGCAGGCGGTGCCCAGCACCACGCTGTCGCCCATACGGGCGACGCAGGATCCGTGAGCCTGCTTGGCCAGATGGCCGGTTTCCAGGCGGAGTGTTTTGCCGCCCGCCAGCTCGATGGTGGTTTCGTGTTTCATGCTAGGTCTTCCTCGTTTTCTGTGAGCAGCAGCCGGGGCCGTGATGGGCAAGGGCAGCGCGCGAGTGGTGAGCGGTCAGTTCGGTTTCGAGGCGGCCGGGAAAGATGGACTGCTCCCGGGCGCAGGCAGCCGAGGGTCTCCCCCGAGCGGCTACTTGCGGATGCCGAGCTTCGAAATCACGTCTTTGTAACGGTCGGGGTCGTAACTCTTCAGGTAGTCGAGCAAGCGGCGACGCCTGCTGACCATCATGAGAAGCCCGCGCCGGGACGCGTGGTCCTTCTTGTGCAGGTCGAAATGCTTGGTGAGCTCGCCTATCCGCTCACTGAGCAATGCGATCTGCACTTCCGGGCTTCCGGTATCGGACGAGTGGATCTTGTAACGACCGATGACGTCTGACTTACGCTCTCTCGCCAGCACTTGGCGTGGTGTGCTCCTGTTTTATTTTTTCGTCTTGGTGAACCCATTCAAGGTAACACGCAGGGCGCGGAAGTGTAAAGCCAGGGCGGCTGGGGCGGAACGCGCGCTGGTTGACGGTGCAGAATCACCCGCAGCAGGAGGCTGAAATCAGGCGGGCCGGGCGCTGGAGGCAGGCGATGCCGTGACCCGCCCGTTGGGCTTGCGTCCGGGAAGCGTGAGCTGCTCCAGAGTGCCGATGATGCAGTCGTTGGGCGCGCTCTTGACCTCGCGGCTGCCGTTGCCGTTCCCGCCGTTGCGGCAGCGCTTCAGTCGCTCTTCATTGCAGAGCACGTCCACCAAACGCCGCTGGTGCGGGGTGAGCACTTCCTGCGGCAGCACGTGGAAGTTGCGGAACATCCACACCAGCCGCACGCGCTCCAGGAGGCCGGGGTGGACGTAGCGCACACCCTGGTCGGTCGAAACCTCGAGCACGCCGTGACGGATTTTCTCCATCCACATGGCGTTAAAAACCTTGTTCTTTCTGTAAAGGGCGAAGCGGGAAAGGGCAAGCATACTGCTGCCTCATTTCCGAGGCAAGAAAAAAGTTATTACCGAGGGGGGTATGTACCATTTTATTAACTCCAAGCCCGGGCCGGCCCGGCCCCCCCAAGACCGCCTCCCGGCCCAGCCCAGCTCCCTGGCAAGGGTCTGGCTTCCACTTCCCCTCTCTCCTAACCCAGTGTTGGGGCACTCTCCACGACCGGCCCCAAGAGGGTCGAATCCGCCCTAAACCATTAACAACCAACCGGTTATGTTAACTGTTGAGTAATCAAACGGTTGGGGGAATCACGCGCAGAGCCGCCAGTCCCGGGGAGCTAATCCGTCGCCTGAAGCGCCTTCCTGGTCGCAGGCAGGTAGAAACGCCGCACGCGCGCGACCCAGCGGACTGCTCCAGGCCAAGCCGGCGAGCAAGGCCCTTACGGGCCAGCGACGGCGGTGTGGCAATCCGTGCAATTGACGGCGGTCATGTCCCCGAGGTCTACGGGATGCCGGAACTGGGTGCCGGCCACGCCCGTGAGCGGCGCCCCGCCCTCTTCCTGTCCCAAGATGACGTGGCAAATGTCGCAGTCTTTACTGATCACTTTGCCTTCCACGCTCTTGTGCTGGCCGTCGTGGCAGCGGAAGCAGCCGGGCCAATGGTAGTGGCCAATGTTGTCGGGGTGCGTGCGCCAGTCCACCTTCATCTCCGGGAAAATGGTGCTGGAGTAGATCTGTTGCACGCCGGCGATGGCCTGCTGCACGGCAGGGAGGCGCGACTTGTAGAGGTCCTTGTATTTGGTGAGGTAGAAGCGGTCGAGAGTAGTGGCGATGGCCTCCCGCGCCTGCTCGCTGGAGTTGTAATTCTGGCTGAGGACTTCGACCGCCTGCTGGCGGAGGAAAGGAAGAGTACGGTCGATCTTGCCCGCGAACAGAGCGTCGTCCACGGAGCGCTCGGGCGGGTAGTAGATGTGCGAGGGCCGGTTGTGGCAGTCCACGCAGTCCATGCGGCGCTTGGAGGCGCTCTGGATCTGCTCCGGCTTGAGCTCAGAGCCCTGCAGCAGGTATTCGGTGACCCGGCCTTGCTGGTCCTTGATGCGCACCCAGGGAATGTTCTGATGCTGCGGGTCGGTGGCGAAATAGGTGACCTGGTTGGCGATGTTCATGTGCCAGTGGATTCCGGTGGTAAGACCGGCCGCGGGACTGCCGCCGCCGGTCTTGATGAGCATGCGGATCTGGCGCGCAGTGTTGTTCTCGTCGCTGCCGAAGTGCGTGATCACCTTGAGCTGTGCGCCGTAGAAGCGCTCCGGCCAGTGACACTGCTCGCAGGTCTCCTGCGCCGGCCGCAGGTTGGCAATGGGCGTGGGAATGGGCTTGGGATACTTGTGGAACGCGGTAGCGTAGATCTGGTAGGCGCCGGAAAGTTTGGAGCGGACGTACCAGGTGGCGCCCGCCCCCACGTGGCAATCCACGCAGCGCACGCGGGCGTGGGGCGAGGCCTGGTAGGCGATGAACTCGGGATGCATCACCGAGTGGCAGAGTTGGCCGCAGAACTCGGTGGTCTCGGTGTACTCGTAAGCGCGGTAGCTGCCCACGGCGCTCAGCGAGAGGAACGCGAACAGCGAGATCAGGAAAAAGGCGAAGGCGTTGCGATGATGAGTGAGGTTGAGGTCAATGCGGGGATAGGCGGGGATGAGATCGCCGAGATGCCGGCGGCGCCGGCGGCGCTCCAGCAGCATGCCCATCGGGACCAGCGCGAGGCCCAGGATCAGGAAGGCTGGCAGCACCATGTAGGCGAGGATGCCCACGTAAGGGTTGGTCTTCACGCCGAACAGTTCGAGCATCAGGACGAAAAGGATATTGGCCAGGGCGATGAGCGCGATGCCCGAGCCAATCCAACTCACCAGGTTGCGGAACAGACCGGGCGCGCGCGGCGATTCGTCGTTCTGGTGCGGGGTTTTCGGTTGCGAAGTATCTTCCGGCATCTCGCTTCGCCTCAGGTTAGTGAAACAAGATACATGCTCAGGAGTGCGGGCGCAGCAAGAGAATCGCTTAGGAAGTATCCGAAGCGGGCTTGTCGCCGTCGGGCGGCGGCTCTGGCTGCTGTGCCGGCGGTGGCGGCTCCTGGGCAAGCTTGGCTTCGGGTGGCGCCGTACTTTCCTCATAGGCGAGCGCATGGTGCTCGCGGTAGTGCTCTTCGGAGACACCGCCGTCCCAGAACGCCCAGTTGAGGGGATAGACATCAGGATCGAAGATCACCTGGTAAAAGTGCCAGACGAAGATGGCGGAAACGGCGAGGACGGCTTCGTAGAAGTGGACGGCGGTGGCGATGTCCAGGGACCAGCGGGGTAGAAGGCGCACCACCTCGACTTCGAACCACATCATCAGGCCGGTCAGGCCCATCAGCATGGTTCCCCAGACCACCGCCAGGTATTCGGCCTTTTCGGCATAGCCGAAGCGGCCAAAGCGTGGTTTTTCCGGGGAGCGCCCGAGGTGGTAACGCAGGTTGGCGATGAGGTCGGTGACGTCCTTGCGCAGCGGCCGGAAGTCACGCAAACCCTGGCGCCCTTCGCGGGTCAGCAGCATGTAGCCGGCGTGGTACACACCCAGCCCCAGCATCACCACCGCGGCCATGCGGTGACCCAGGCGGCGCACGGTTTCATTGGAGCCCAGCAGCCCGGCCAGCCAGGATTCCGGATACTTCAGGGCAAACCCGGTGGCCGCCAGCATCAGAAAACTGGTGAGCAGGAGCCAGTGCTGGACGCGCTGGTTGCGGTTCATGCGCACGATGGGGCGGAGCTGGGCGGCGCGGTGCAGCAGGGCCTTGCGTCGCCACAGGATGCCGTTGTGCAACACCATGCCGCCCAGGGTCAGAGTAATGAGCAGCAGGTAGAAGCGCCGCACCCAGAGCGTGCCCAGGCTGCCGAGGTCGCGCGACACCGGAACGTCGAGATGAATCTTGCCGGCGGCGAAGTTCTGGCTGGCGCCCGGATGGCACTGGCCGCAGGTCTGGACCAGGTTGTCCTTGTGAACGGTGGAGCGGGGGTGCGACGAAGCCAGGATGTTGTGCACCCCATGGCAACTGGCACAGTTGGCCACCACGCCCGAGCCCAGGCGGGAAGCGAGTCCGTGATAGCTGTCGAGGTAGGTGCTGGCGCGATGGCCAGGGACGCCAAACTCTTCGGAAAGCCGCATGCCTTCGTGACACTTGGCGCAGGTGGTGCGGGCCAGCGCCTGGGATGCCACCGACGAGCTGGGGTCGATGTGCGCCTTGATGAGGTGAATGCCGTGACAGTCGGTGCACACCGGGGCCTGCGAGTTGCCGCGCTGGATGGCCTGGCCGTGGATACTTCCCTGGAACTCCTGGGAGACGTTCTGGTGGCACCGGCCACAGGTCTGTGGGACGTTAAACTTGAAGATGGGCGACTTAGGGTCGGCAGCGGTCAGGATGTCGTGGGCACGGTGGCAGTCGGTGCAGACCGCGGCTTTTTCCCTGCCGGCCGCGACCGCACGCCCGTGCACGCTCTCCTGGTAGGAGAAGAAGGGCCGTGTGCTCAGGCCGCTGCCTTCCACCACGAAGCGATCGCTGTGACACTTGCCGCAGGTCTGCGGGATGTTGGCGTGCGCGGTGGGCGCTGCCGGGTCGCTCGCGGACTTGATGGTGTGGGGGTCGCCGTGGCAGGCCAGGCAGGTGGGAGTCTTGCCGTTGCCTTTCTGTGCCGCCCTGGCATGAATTCCGGTTTCAAACGCCTGCTGGGCCTCGGTATGACAGGATCCGCAGTCGACGCTCGCGGGCGCCGGCTGGTGCGGGAAAGCCTTGACGTCCGCATGGCAGTCCGCACAGGAAAGCACGCCGTGGACCGATTCCTGGAACGCCTTGGGGTCCACATGCTTCTCCAACCTGGCGTCGTGATGACACTGGAGGCAATCGGGCGTCTGCGCCCGGGCGGACAGCGCGCCTGCAATCACTGCAGCCAGAAACAGGAGAAGCGCCGCCGGGCCGCGAGGCTTCACTGGGTCTCCTTGGCGTCCCCCGATTCGATGTGGCGGATGTACAGCCGCAGAGCGATCACCACCACCAGGATGGCCAGCAAAGAGACACCCAGACCCTTACGGCGGAAGTCGCGCTCCTGAAGAGCGCGCACGCCCGCCTGCTGGGTTTTCTCTGCCAGCTTCAACCCGGCCTGGATGTCTTCCTCCACCCGGGGGAGCGAGAAGCTGTGGATGGTAACACGCGCCTTGGTGAGGGCGTCGCGGGCCTGGGTCTGCTCCAGTTTGGCTTCGCTAACCTCCATGCCGTAGCGCTCGGCTCGTTCCAGGAGTTCGTCGGAGCGGATGATGGCGTTCTGCAGTGCACCGAGGCGGCCCACGAAAGTGACGGCGGCGGAGTGTCCGGCATCTCCCGCGACGTGACACTGTACACAGACCGACTGCGGGCCGGCGCCCAACATCCCGTCCCCCGGGGCGACCACGCGGTGGTTGCTATGGCAGGTGATGCAGGCGGGCATCTCCAGGGCGGCGAAAGCCGCCTTGTGCGGGCTGCTGTCGAAGAGCTGTGCCTGGAAGACGTGGCAGTTCGAACACACGAACTCCACCGACTGCACGCCGGGGGGCGCCGCTCCGTGGTTGCCGTGGCAGGTGGTGCAGGTGGGCGCGCTCAGGTCGCCGCTCACCGTTAACGCCCGATGATGCACGCTCTCCCGGTAGCCGGCGTATTGGTTGGTGGGGATCTTGTAGGGCTGCATGCGCGCGGCATCCGAATGGCAGCGCGAGCAGGTCTCCGCGATGTTCAGGGGGTGAATGGTGGAGCGGGTGTCGGAAGCGGGGCGGATGCCGTGCACGCCGTGACAATCGGTGCAGACCGCCACCTGGGTATCGCCTTGGGCCAGCAATTTGCCGTGCACGCTGGTGAGGTACTGGCTGAGCTGGTCGGTGCGCAGGGAGGGGTTGTACTGGCGCACGTAGGCGGCATCGGAATGGCAGCGGGAGCACAGTTCCGGGATCTGCTTGCGGTCCACGTGACCGCGGAAGCCGGCGGCGCGGCCCATGGACAGTTCCGGCGTCGGCTGCGCGGGATCGCCGCCGTGACAAGCGGCGCAGGTGAGGCCCTTCTGGGCGTGGATGTCGGCGTTGAAACTCTCGCGCGAGATACCGAGGGGTTCCGGGAACTCCGCGTGGCAGTCCAGACAGGAATTGGCCGGCTGCGCCTGCGGGGCCTGCGCCGACATGCGTGGGAGCAGCAAAAGCGCGGCCAACAAGCTCAGCAGCAAGTCGCAGGCTCCGAGCTGGCGATTGCGCGACATGGTTCCTCTGCACATCCTCCTCATTCCGCCAGATAGCCGTAGGCGGTCATGGCGACCATGTAAGTCAAAGCGAAAACGCCGGCCCCGGTGATGAGGCGGCTGGGCCTTCCCTCGCGCGTATCGAAAAAGGGCAGGAGCAGCCAGACCAGCCCTGCCAATCCGAAAACCAGCACGCCCAGCAATTCGCCTTCCAGCGGCCCAATCTTGGCGGGAATCAGCTTGAGGGTCTGGAACATGAACACGAAGTACCACTCCGGCCGGATACCCGCCGGGGCAGGCGCGAAGGGGTCGGCTTTCTTGCCCAAGTCCCAAGGAGCAAGAGCGGCCAAGGCGCCCAGAACCGCCAGGGCCACGTACCAGGCCATGAACTCGCGCAGGAAGAAATTGGGAAAGAAGTGCATCTGTCGCTGCGCCGGCGCTACTCCGGCCTCGTGCATGCCCGGGGGCACGCTGATGCCCTGGCGCTGGATGAGCAGAAGGTGAACCGTCAGCAGGAGGGTGACGATGCCCGGCAGCAGGGCCACATGGAAACCGAAGAAGCGGCTCAGGGTGGCGCCCGTTACTTCTTCGCCGCCCCGCAGGAAGATCATCAGCCAGTGCCCGACCACCGGTACCTGGCCCACGATATCGGTTCCGACCTTGGTGGCAAAGAAGGCCAGCTCGTTCCAGGGCAGCAGGTAACCGCTGAACCCAAACCCCATGATGAGAAAGAGCAGTAGCATGCCGCTGACCCACGTAAGCTCGCGCGGCTTGCGGTAGGCACGCAGGAACAGCACGCTGAACATGTGGGCAAAGGCGGTGAAGACCATCAAGTTGGCGGCCCAGGAGTGCACCGAGCGAATGAGCCACCCGAACTGCACGCGGGTCATGATGTACTGCACGCTTTCAAAGGCCTCGTTGGCGCTGGGGCGGTAATAGAGCAGCAGCAGCATGCCGGTCGCCACCTGGACGACAAAAAGGAAGAGCGTGATTCCACCCAGGTAGTACCAGTAGGAGTAGTAGTGAACCGGGACCGTCTTGTGGCGCAAAGGGGCGGTGAGGTCGGCAAGGTCGAGGCGCTCGTCGAACCAGTGGTAAACGCGGGTGGCCAGCCTCCTCATCTCAGGCCTTTTGGCGGCGGCTGACGATGATTTCGTCGCCCTGGACGTGGATCTCGTAGGATTCCAGGGGCCGGGGCGGCGGACCCGAAACGTTCCGGCCCGCCAGGTCATAGATGCCGTTGTGGCAGGCACACCAGACTTGGTGGAGATCGTCGCGGTACTGCACCGTACAGTCAAGGTGAGTGCAGGTCGCGGAGAGAGCGCGGTACTCACGCTCGGCGGTAAGGATCAGGAGCCCAGGACGGCTACCGAAGCGGAATATTTTGCCGCTGTTGGGCTTCAGGTCGCCTACCTTGCCGGCCACCACGGTGTCCCCACCCATATCGGCGGAAGCGGGAGGTACCAGGTAACGCAGGATGGGATACAGGAAGGAGGCGGCGGAGGCCAGCAGTCCTCCACCCAGCAGGAACTCCACCAGCCGCCGCCGGAGGGGCAGCGAGGCTTGCGTGATGTCCGCCCGCGGAGCGTTCATGAAGTCGGCGTAGCGCCGCGCCAACCTGGAGTCTACTTCTTTTTCCCCAACTCGCGGACGTAGGCCACTAATTGTTTGATCTGGTCGGCCGTCAGCTTTCCATCATACTTGGGCATCTTGTTCTTGCCCTTGGCGATGGTGTCGTTGAGCTGCTGGTCGGTCTGCTTGGCCAATTCCGGATCGTGGAAGTCGCGCGCCCCCATCTTCTTGCCGATGGGCGAGCCGGTACCGTCGGCCGCGTGGCAGCTCAGGCACTTGGTTTTGTAGACCGCGGCCGCATCTTCAGCCCCCGCCGAACCGGTGAGAAAAACCACACCAACCATCAGAAAGATGCCGACTATGACCCGCTTCATGAGAGCCTCTCTAAAATTGTGCTCCCGTCCTATTCTGCTGCGGGGCGGGAGCACCAGTAACCCTGGCAGTAACTTCCCTTACTTCTTCGACAAATCTTTCATGTAGGCGACCAGTTGCTTGATCTGGTCCGCCGTGAGCTTGCCTTCGTACTTGGGCATCTTGTTCTTGCCCTTGGTGGTGATCTCGATCCACTGCGCCTCGGTGGCCTTCTGGAGTTCCGGGTCCTGCAGGTCCTTGGCCCCCATTTTCTTACCCACTGCCGAGGCCTTACCGTCGGCGCCGTGGCAACTGGCGCACTTGGTTTTGTACAGGGCGGCGGCATCGTCGGCGAAAGCCGCCGGCGCCGACATCATCACGAAGACGGTAAGGGTCAGTAAGATTGCCATCTTTTTCATCGCACGCCTCCGCTGAACTATATGCTAATTGTCCCCCATGAGGCGACGGCACGGCTGTGATGCGCGTCACACCTGCAACCGCAAGCAACTAGTGCCTCTCACTTCCTGCGGCCTTGCGGCCAACCGTCCAAGGGAATTGGCGCGGCCATCTCCCCAGGGCAAGTTAGTTGGAACGGCACTAGAAGCGATACTCGATGCTGGCTGAGAAATTATGGGCCTTGTACGAGGGCTGGTCTACACCCAGGTAGTAATACCTCGCCGCTCCGGAATCGCCCACCACCGAGTACGGATAGAACGGGCTGGGGATAGACGAGGCCGTGGTCGGACCCAGAACCGTGCAGCCCGGCGCGTTGGTGGCCGCGATAGACGGGGAGCCGGTGGCGCCGCCCGCTGCCGGCACGCCCGTGGTGGCCACGCAACCCATGTACGGAGTCATGGGCGAAGTCTGGTAGTCCTTATAGTCGAACTGCTGGTAGCGGTACTCCAGCTTGGGCAGGATGTTCTTCCTCAGCTTGAATTTGAAGGTCACGACGACTTCGTGGGAGCGGTTGACCGTCTCCGGATAGTCGGTGGCTGAGGCGGTGGTCGTCATCATGAAGCGGTCTTCGGGAAGGACGGGCAGGGCGGGGAGACGGGGCGTGGGCTGGGTGAGGAAATCGGCCGGTTGAGTCCCCAGCGCCCGGTTGAAAACGTGGCCCTTGGCTGCGGCCAGAGAATAGTAGGTGGTGAGGTAAACCTTCTTGCCCAGATAGAGGTCCACGCCCGTCGCCCAGACGTCGACGAAGTCACGAGCGGCGCTCCACCAGTCGTTGTTGGCGCTGTCGCAGTGCCCCTGAAACGCAAGCCCGTTGCTGCTGAGGCCGCAACCGTTGGGATTGGCGGAGAGGGTTGTGCTTTGCGGGGTGCGGTAACGCGAGGTCATGGTCCGGTGATACTTCTCACGGGAGTACTCGGCAAACAGGGAGACCTCGGGCGAGATCGCATAGGTCCCATCGAAGGTGTAGTTGTAGGAGAGGTCCTTGAGCATTCCGTAAAGGTAATAGGGATACAGAGTAGCCTGTGAGCCGGTGAGGTAATTCAGCGGGGTGGCGCTGTTGGTGCCACCGGGCCGGTTGTAATCGTCCTGGATGGTGGTGAAGGAGCCGGAGAGAGTCAGCTTGTCGGTGGGACTGTACTGCACCAGGACTTCGCCGCGGTCGCGCAGCCTGGCGGACTCATCGAACCGGC
>CAZXVY010000072.1:0-10351 GCA_964644115.1 uncultured Terriglobales bacterium | reverse complement strand
GCCGAATCTAGCGCAGCGCCTTCAGCGCGGCTGCCACATCTCCCACCGCCACATAGCAAGTTACTTTGCGCGCGCCTTTGGCAGTGCCCACGTAGGCGTACTGGATGTTGATGCCGGCGTTGCCTAGCCGGGATGCGGCTGCAGCCAGCGCGCCCGGTTTGTCGGCCAGCGTAACCGCGGCCACGTCCTCTTCGGAAGTCTTCCAGCCCTTGGAGGCTAGCGCCTTCTTGGCCGCCGCGGGCTTGTCCACCACCAGACGGATGGCTCCCTGGTCTCCGTGCACGTGGGCCAGGAACGCTTGAATGTTCACCTTCTTCTCGCCCAGCACTGCCGCCACCGCGCCCAACACTCCGGGCCGGTCCGCCACCCACACCGTAATTTGCTTCGCTTTCGGCATCTGCCACCTCCGGAAACATCACCGCTTCTATGAGGCCGCAGATTGTAAATCATCGGAGCGCAATAGCACAAAAAAGTGTACAAGGCATTCGGGGGTTGCCTGGATTGTTGTAGAGACGCAGCAAGCTACGTCTCTACAGGGGCAGCCCGGTAATCCTGAGTCCCGCGGCGCGGGTCTTGTAGCGAACGTTGATGCCGATGAGCAGCGCAGTCAACTGCTCGACGATGCGCGCATTCTCCAGGCGCCCGCCATCCACGCCGCGCACGCCGGGGATCTTCTCTGCCAGGTCGCGGGCGGCCTGGCGGGCAGCGGCGTCGTCGCTGCACACGATCACGTCGCAGTCCACCGGATCTTCGCCGTCGAGCGCCTCGTGGGAAACGTTCTGGAAGGCGGCGACAACCTTGACTCCCTCGGGGACGAGCTCCGCGGCCTGCTCCGCCGCCGAACCCTGCCACACGCCCAAGGTGCGCGTGGGACGCCCGCCCACCGACGCCGCCAGCGGTACCGTGGCGTCAATCAGGATCGTGTCCGGGCGAAACGCTGTCTTCAATTGCTTCAGGATCTCGGCGTGCCCGGAGAAGGGAACGGTGAGCACCACCAGATCGGTTGCGGCCACGGCCTCGGCGTTGGCCATGCCGGTGACGCGTCCAGTTGCTCCTGCTGCCCTGGCGACCTCCGCGGCAGCGTGCCGGGCGCGCTCGGCGTCGCGCGAGCCGATAATCACCTCTTCTCCCGCGCGCGCCCAGCGCACGGCCAGCCCGCGGCCTTCAGGACCGGTGCCGCCCACGATGGCGATGCGCCGGCTCACGCGCACTCCTGGGCCGGCGCGAGCTGCGCCGGCGCCGGACCCTGGCCGCAGGGATAGCGCAGCCGCGTGTAGGTGGTATTGCGTTCGGCCGGCACGCGGCCCAGAGCGAGGATGCGCTCCTGGAATTCTTCCGGACTCACGTACTGGCCGCTGGTGGCGCCAGCCAGGCGCGAAATGTTCTCCTCCATCAGAGTGCCGCCGTAGTCATTGGCGCCGGCCTGCATGCAGAGCTGGGACACCTGGAGGTCCAGCTTGACCCAGGAGACCTGCAGGTTGCGGATGGCGCCCGCCAGCAGCACGCGCGCCAGCGCATGCACGCGCAGGTGCTCGGAGAGCGTGGGTCCCGGGCGCGCCAGTCCCTGCTGGAACAGCAGCGTGTTCTGATGAACAAACCCCAGCGGCACAAACTCGGTGAAGCCCCCGGTTTCCTGCTGGATGTCACGCAGCAGCAGCAATTGATCCACCCAGTGCGCGGGCGTTTCCCGGTGTCCGTACATCATGGTGGAAGTGGTGCGGATGCCGCAGCGGTGCGCGGTGGTGATGACCTCGCGCCATTGCGCCGTCGAGAGCTTGTTGCGCGAGAGCACGGCGCGCACCTCGTCGTCGAGAATCTCGGCCGCCGTACCGGGCAGCGTGTCCAGGCCGTTCGCCCGGAGCATGGAAAGATATTCGGCCAGGGGCATGCCGGTGAGCTCGACTCCGTAAACGATCTCCATGGGCGAAAAGGCGTGGATGTGCATTTGCGGAGTGGCCTGCTTCACCGCGCGCAGGATGTCGCGATAATGCAGGGGTGGCAGGTTGCGCGGCAGGCCGCCCTGGATGCAGACCTCGGTGGCGCCGAGCTCCCAGGCTTCCACGGCCTTGCGGCCGATTTCCTCCAGGGAGAGAAAGTACGCGTCCGGCTCGCGCGGCCCACGGCTGAAAGCGCAAAACTTGCAGCCCACGAAGCACACGTTGGTGAAGTTGATGTTGCGGTTGACCACGTAGGTGACGGTGTCGCCCACCAGCGTCCGGCGCAAACGGCCGGCGAACAGAAGCAGCCCGAGCAGGTCGTCGCCTTGCGCTTCCGCGAGCTGCAAACACTGGTCGCGGGACAGTGTTCCTCCGTCGAGGCTGTGCTCCACCTTTTCCAGCGCCGCGCGCACGGCTGCGCTCATGCGCGGTTCCACCTCGCGCCATTCCAGCGCCGGGAAGTTCTCCAGCTCCGCGTTGCTGACCATCCTGTCCATGGTTAGCGAAACAAATCCCGTGCGGCGGGCCGAACCAAATCGCGCGCCCGCCCGCGGCCGCGCTCATAGCGGAAACCACGAATGATACACGCGGGCGTGCGCGACAGTTTACCTCCAGCCAGGCCGGCCAGGCCGGCGAGTTCGTCGGCCACGGCTTCCAGCGTGGCGCGCAGCCTGTAACCGGCGGCGTCGCGGCGCCCGCGATAGTCGCGGAACGCCTTCATCCCGGCCACGCCGATAGCCACCTCGGCGAGCCCTTCCCGCCAGGGCCGCCCGAAGCTGTCGGTGATGATGACCGGGATGTCGAGCCCGACGCGCTGTTTCAGTACGCGCCGCAAGTCCTGGGCGGAGCGGTCCGGGTCGTGAGGCAGCAGCACCGCGCTGCGGCCTCCGTCCACGTTCGAGAGGTCCACGCCGCTGTTGGCGCAGACCAGGCCGTGCCGCGTCTGGGTGATGAGCACGCCGCGCTGCATGCGCACCACGCGCCGCGCCTGGGCCAATGCCAGCTCCACCACGCGCGGGTCGGCCCTGTACCGCTTTGCCCAGCGCTGCGCCACCCGCGAGGGCTTTACCTGCCGCAGCGGGACGATCCGCCCTTCCGCCTTGGAGACAACTTTGTGGGTTACCAACAGGATGTCGCCCCGCTCCAGGCTCCACTTCCGACGCTGCAGCGCAGTCAGAATCTTATCCGCCAGCGCATCCCCGGGCCGGACTTCGCCGATGCCGCGGATGGGAATGGCCCGCAGCTCACCCCGCGGCTTGCTCCCGGGCGCGTCACGCAATGCGGGCCGCCTGCAGCCGCTCGCCTATGTTCCACGCGCGCAGAAGCTGTTGCGAGCGGCGGTCGCCCCTGCGTGCCAACAGCTCGGCCAGGTCGGCGGGCCGATCCACGTCGAGCGCAATGCCCGGCAGTTCGAGCACCACCGCCGGCTTGCCCGTGGCCTCAGCAGCGCGACGATGCGGCAGAAAGCTGTCGTTGCCGAAGCGCAGAGGAAACAGCGCGGCCGGCCGCCGCAGCACCGCGTTGGTGCCACGGCCGTCCGCTGCCGGCACCAGCACTGTGCCCTGGTCGGGCGCCGCGGCCACGATGCGCTGCAATTCTTCGGCTTCGATCAGCGGGATGTCGGCGGGAATCACCAGCGTGCTCGCCCACCCGCGCTCCACCACGGCCTGCGTGGCAAGATCAATGGCGTCGGTCTCGCTGCGATTGTCGGGATCGGCGATGATCTCGAATGAGTAGCGGTTTGCGAGCGCTGTCGCCTGCGAGTCGCTGGTCACAATGGCCACAGGCGGGCGCGCATCCCAGGAGGCCAGCGTACCCAGCACGTCCTCCATCATGCCGACGGCGAGGGCCTGGCGCTCTTCCGCGTCCAGCACCGGCGACAGCCGTTGCTTGGCTCCGTCGAGGCTCTTGATTGGGACGAGAATCATGTCTTCATGCCGTGGCCTTCAGGCCGCATGGCAGCACGGCCCGCATCACCGTCTCTGCGAGAGCGGATTTGTCTGCCTCTGATTTCATGACAATCGCTGCGCAATGCACGCGGATGCCCATGGCCTCGACCTCGGGCGCGGCCGCGGCGTCGCGCTCGTCGGCAATCAGGACGTCGAGAAAATCAGCGTACGCCTTCGCGACTCCGGCGAGAGACGGTGCGAGGCCCTGCGTGCGCATGAGTTCCGCCGCCGGCCCGCTTACGGCTGCACCGCCGATGATGGGACTCACCGCTCCCACCGGCGCGGCTGTCATTCGCAGCGCCGCCCGGATGCCGGGCACCGCCAGAATTGGGCCGATGCTGGTTACGGGATTGCTCGGAGCAAGGATCACTGCCTCGGCACCGTAGATGGCTTCGATTACTTCCGGCGCCGGGCGGGCGCGCTCCGCGCCCTCGAAGCGCACGCCGCTGACGGGCACACGGTAGCGCTCGCGCACGAAGTATTCCTGGAAGCTCAATTCCTTCACGGGTGCCCTGGCAGGTTCCTCCGCCGCTCCCTCGTCCGTAGGCGTGCTGAAACGCTCGATAAACTTGAGCTCCTCAAGCACGTCCTTCGGGTCTATAGAAGCCCCATCGATTACGCTGACTCCTTCGCTCTTAGGCGTCGTCACGCGGGTTTCCACACGCTCGTCGCTCATGGGCAGGATGCGGGCGCGGATACCCAGCCCCATGGCCACCTCGGCGGTCACCTGGCTGAGCGTCTTGCCGGCTCGCAACTCCTCTGTCCGAAAGACGTGCAGTCCCAGGTCGCGGTCGCCGATGCGGAACCAGGCGGGCGCGCCCATCCGGCGCATCACTTCCAGGCACTCGAAGGTGTCGCCCTCGACGCCCCAGCCGCGCTCGCGGCTCAACTTGCCTGCAAGCGCGTAAGTGATGGAGTCCACGTCGGGTGCAATGCGCAGGCCCCAGCATTCGAAGTCGTCGCCCGTATTCACGATGCAGGTAAGTTCCTCCTGCGGGACCACCTGCATCAGCCCCTGGAGGAACTTGGCGCCGCCGGTGCCGCCGGTGAGCAGGACGATCATGCCGCCCTCCGCGCGTAGCTCTCGGCGTCGGCCGCGGCGGCAACTTTCCCGGCCAACAGCCCGCCGCGCGCCACCACCTGGGAGACGAACTCCGGATAGACGGTCAGCCGCGCTTTGAGCCGCTGCCCTGCGGCCGCGGTGCGCCGCTCCAGTTCCTGGAGATGCGGCCACGGAGCTTCCGGATTGATGTAGTCGGGCGTGAGCGGCGAGATCCCACCCCAATCGTTGATCCCGGCGGAGAGCAGCTCCTCATAGTTCGGCGCGGAAAGATTGGGCGGCGCCTGCAGGTTCATGTCCCCCAGGGCCAGACGCGCCACCGCCAGCGCGCGCAGCATCTCGCCGCGCGACGGTTCCGGCCAGTGCGCCATGGGGGTCTGCGGCTTCACCCGAAAGTTCTGCACGATCACTTCCTGGATGTGGCCGTAGCGCCGGTGCAATTGGCGGATGGCGAGCAGCGTATCCACGCGGTCTTCGGGCGTTTCTCCAATCCCGATCAGCAATCCCGTAGTGAAGGGGACCTGCTGCCGCCCGGCTTCGGCGACCGTCTCCAGGCGCCGGGCTGGGATCTTGTCGGGGGCGTGATCATGCGCCGCGCCGGGCGCCAGCAGGGTTTCGCCCACGCTTTCCAGCATCAATCCCATGCTGGGACAGAACGGGCGCAGCCGCCGCAGCCAGGCGGCGCTCATCAGCCCGGGATTGGCGTGGGGGAGCAGTCCGGTTTCGCGCAGCACCAGCTCGCACATGGCTTCCAGATAATGCAGCGTGGAGCGGTAGCCCAGCTTCTTCAGCGCCGCGCGCATTTCGGGGAAGGCAAGTTCGGGCTTATCGCCCAGGCTGAAGAGCGCCTCGCGGCAACCCAGGCGCTCGCCCGCGCGCGCCACTTCCAGGACCTCCTCGGGCGACATGGTGTGCGCTCCGGGCTGGCCGGGATCGCGGCGGAACGTGCAGTAGCCGCAGTAATCGCGGCACAGGTTGGTGAGCGGGAGGAAGACCTTGGGTGAATAAGTTACGACGCCCGGCTTGAAGCGCTCTTTGCGCGCCGCCGCCGCCGAAAGCAGCGCAGGCAGTTCCTGGTCGGTGCAGCGAATGAGGCGGCAGGCGGCTTGGCGCTCGAGCGGGCGCCCGTCGCAGGCCTCGTCCAGGAGGCGGCGCAACTCGCCGCCGGCGCGCAGCCCGTCCCCAGCGGTGTCCCGCGCCGCGGGTTCGAGGGGGAGAGTCACAGGACGGTTCGGGTCAGCGCTTATGATAGCGCGCAGCCGGGCTGCCCGCAGGTTGAAACACACCCAGCAAGCGGACCGCGGTGGTGAGCGGGTTCTCCATGCAGTGGTCTACGCCGGCGGGCAGGTAGATGGTGCTGCCCGGGCCGAACTCGCAGGCCTCCGTGCTGGTGTGGACGATGCCCGAGCCCTGCAGTACGTACAGCACTTCCTCGTAAGTATGGGCATGCAGCGGGTCCTTGCTGGGCGGGATGTAGCCCACAAACTGGGTCATGTTCCAGCACTTCATGTCCTCGCCCACCAGGATGCGGAACTGGCGGTCTCCGACGACGTTGCTCTTGCGCTCCTGCTCGCGCACCAGCCGGCGCGGCGGCTTGCGTTTAGGGTCGGGCTTCTGGATAGGCTGCTGTACCACGTGCGCGATGTCGTCTTCGGGGCAGGTGACGCCCACCACAACCAGCGGGTCCGGGCCGGGATTCTCGAAGCTGTACTCGGCTCCCGACGGGACGAACACGCCGGCCCCGGTTTCCAGCGCATAATCACAAGCCGCCACCCGGCATGCTCCGTGCCCTTTCACCACGTACAGCACCTCTTCGGAAACCGGATTCACGCGCACCGGAGAACGTCCGGCAGCGTACTCGCTCAGCGTCTGGGCCAGCCCCTTGGCGCCGTTCTCGTGGCAAACCAGTTGCCGGTAGGAGCGCGTGCCCTCGGTGCGGACCTCTCCGTTGCCCGCGATCCATACGCGCACTCCGCCCGCCAGTACCCTCACGCTCCCCCCATCTCTGCCGAGACGTTGCCAGCAACGTCTCTACAGGGCTACTTTTTCCCTCGGCGCAGGAACCCCAGCGCCACCAGGGCCAGGGCCACGATCAACATCAGCGGTCCCGCAACGGCCATCGCCAGCGGAACCGGGCCGCGGTCGAAGGTCTGCAGGATCACTCCCAGCGGAAAGATCACCGACCCGGCCAGCAGCAGCGCCGCCAGCCCCCTGCGCTTGCGCTCATCATACCCGACGCGGTCAAACACCACGCCCAGCACGATGAGCAGCATGGCCAGCCCGCTCCAGTGGGAATGCACGTCCACCTCGCGCACATATTCGAAGCGGGTGGCAGCGTAGTCGTCGAGGGCGGCATGGGCTTCCGGCATCTTGCGCTCGGCGGCCTTGGCGAAGGCCGTGGCCAGCGAGACGCCCATACGCTCCAGCGTCTGGTGCTCGTCGAAGACGGCAAACCACAGCCCGTAGCTCATGCCCCAGATGAGCAGTGCCAGGCCTCCGGCGATGAGCAGCCTGCGCGGGCGGCTCATGGTGCGCCTCCCGCGGCTGCGTCGGCGGCGCCGGTGTGCCGCAGCACGCCCACCAGCATGCCCGTCAGCGCGACCACCACCAGCAGGCCGCCGAGGTCGGCGATACCGCCCGCCAGCAGGCCGAGCCGCAATTCCGCCAGCACGAACACCGGCAGGATCACCGATCCCGCCAGCAGCGCCCACACCCAGCGCCGCTTCCAGCGCTCGCTCAGATAGACGTAAGGCTGCACAAAGGCCAGCAGCATGGCCAGCAGCCCGAACTCAATGATGTGGGCATGGGCTGCGATCTTCACCGCTTTATTGCCCTGCAGGCCTCCGTAGTCAGCCACCGCGGCTTCCGCCGCCGGCAGCCTTCCGGACGCTGCATTCTCCATCATGCTGCGCAGGATTGCGGTGTCCTGGGCGGCGTGATGGTAGAGGTCTACGGCGGCGTAATACGCGCCGTGGACAAACCCCGCCAGCACCAGCAGCGTTCCGCCGGCGAGCAGGGTGCGGCTCGCCCATCCGTCGGTATCGAGCAAGCGCGCTTCGTCTTCGGGCACGCGCTCGCCCGCACGGTAACGCCACAGTCCCACGACTTCCCCCGCGCAAGCCAGGATGACCAGCAGCCCGCCGAAATCCGCGGCGATACTGGCCCAGCCGATGGAACTCAACGGGCTGTAAGCCAGTCCGACGTAATAGATGAGAAAAACCGAGGGCGGCAGCAGCACGGCTCCTGCGACGAAGAGCTGCGCCAGGCGCTTGCGCGCCGCGTCACTGAGCGCCACATACGGCTGAATCAGCGCCAGCAGCAAGGCGATGTATCCGAAATCAATGATGTGGACGTGGGTGTCCACCTTGGTGCCGCGGTTTTCCAGCAGCTTGCCGATGGCGCCGAAGTGGCCAAGAACGGTTTCCGGCTGTTGCGCCGCGACGGCGCGCGTGGCCTCCAGCAGGTGCTCGCCAATGCGCCCCGCGTTCTGGTGGAGGACGAAGACGGCGAAGATGTCGCCGAAAACCATCCCCGCGGTAATCATCGCGATGCCGCTGAACACCAGCAGGCGGGTAGCGCTCATGGGCGCAAAGAGCGCGAGCGTTATCCCGCCTCCTGCGCCGGTCCTTTCGGCTTGTGAGCTGCCTGACATGGGAATTGCCCGGCGCCCCTTACCGGAACGCCGGCATCACCTTGTCGGCGAACAACTGCTGCGTCTTGATGGTCTTCCAGGGTTCGAGGCCTCCGAAATTGGAGACGATGGCCAGCTCGCCGATCCCGCCTTTCTTCTGCACGGCGCGGATCTGCTCGATCACTTTGTCGGGCGTGCCGATGAAGCCGATCTCCTGCTCCACGATCTGCTCGTAGGTCAGTTTGGTCAGCGACTCCAGCGCGCCCGAGGCGTAAAAGCCATAGCCCTTGGCGCGCAGTTCCGCTTTCTTCTCCTCGCTCTGGATGGACTCCACCGGGGATGCATTGAACGCCAGGAAGTTGAGCAGCGCCTGCTCCACTTCCTTGCGGATCTGCTTTTCGTCGTCGCCGAGGTAGACCGGACGGATGTACACGATGTCGGGTTCGTGGCCGTGCTCGGCGCAGGCCTTCTTGTAGATGTTGAGCGGGCCTTCGAGCACGCCCCAGGGCAAGAGCGGCGGGACAAAGATGCCCCAGCCGCGCACCCCCGCCATCTGGTAGGTGATATCGCTGGTGCCCCCGGTAAACAGCCGCGGGTACGGTTTCTGCACCGGGCGCGGCACCACGGTGACGTCCTTCACGTTGTAATATTTGCCTTCATAGGTCACCTTCTCTCGCGTCCATGCCAGCAGCAACAGGTCAATGGCTTCTTCGTAACGCGGGCGGCTTTCCTCCAAAGGAACGTTGGTGGGCCCAAACAGCCAGGCATGACCGCGCCCCAGGCCGCACTCCAGCCTTCCGCCGGTCAGGATGTCGGCCTCGGAGATCATCCCCGCCAGACGCAGCGGGTTTTCCAGGGGCAGCGTGTGCAGCGCGGTGCGGAAGCGGATGCGCCGCGTCTTCTGCGCCGCCGCGGCAAACATGGCCAGCGGGTTGGCGGAGATGGAAAACTTCTGGAAGAAATGGTGGTCAATGATGGAGAACACGTCGAACCCTACCGCGTCCGCGTGCTCGATCTGCCGGAAGGTTTCCCACGTCATCTGGTCGTGGGGCTTGCCCGGCGGCGTTTGCATCTCCGTATAGATCCCAAATCGCATCGCGTTCTCTATCCCTCCTGAAACCAGAAACCAGAAACCGCTTCAATGCGGTACCGCTCCCAGCGTATGGTACTTGCCGCCGTAAAACAGCAGCGGGCGGCCTTCGTGCACCGAGGCCTGCTCCACCTCGCTGATGAAGATGGTGTGGTCGCCCTCCACATGCGCTGCCGTAAGCTTGCAGTCGAACTGGGCCAGCGCGTGCTGGATCAGCGGCGCGCCACGTTTGGTAAAGCTATAGCGGATGCCCAGCCGGTGTCCGGCCTCGTGGTCCTGGGTGCTCTTGGCATAGTAATCGGCCACGGCGCGCTGGTGCTGCGACAGCACGTTCACCCCGAAGCGCTTTTGCTTCTGGATCAGGGGCAAGGTGCGCGAGCGATGGTCAATGCACACCAGCACCAGCGGCGGATCCAGCGACACGCTGGAGAAAGCGTTGGCGGTCATGCCGTGCACGTGGCCGTCGCCGCGGTCCACCGTGACCACGGTGACGCCGCTGGCGAACCGTCCCATCGCCTTGCGGAATGATTCCTTGCCCACCGTCATGGGTCGCGGACCCAACGGCAAAAAGAAGGCGCCCGCCGGGGGCGCCCCTGGCCTGCTTGGCCCGGCTCGCCCCGCCGAGCGGGACCGGGCCCGTAGTGCGGGCCAGGGGCCCGCGCAGAACGTTGTTCAGAACGACAG
>CAZXVY010000071.1:0-10381 GCA_964644115.1 uncultured Terriglobales bacterium | reverse complement strand
GCTGATTGCTGACGGCTGTTGCTACAATCGGCGATTCATGTCCACCGCCGCCCTCCCCGGATTTTCCCAGGCTACGCGCGACCAGCGGCGCACTCTAATTGCCGCCGCGCTGGGTTGGATGCTGGATGGTTTCGACGTGATGCTGTACGCCCTGGTCCTCACCTACGTGATGGCCGACCTGGGCATGAGCAAGGCACAGTCGGGACTGCTGGGCACGTTGACGCTGGTGGCCTCGGGCTTCGGCGGAATGCTGTTCGGCCTGCTGGCGGACCGCATCGGGCGCAAGAAGGGCCTGATGCTCAGCATCCTCACGTATTCCATCTGCTCGTTCTTTTCCGGCCTCTCCACCTCGGTGACCATGCTGGCTGTCTTCCGCTTCATCCTGGGGCTGGGCATGGGCGGCGAATGGAACACCGGCGCCACCCTGGTGGCCGAAACCTGGCCCGTACACCTCCGTGCCAAGGCTTTGTCCATCGTGCAAGGCTCGTTTGCCGTCGGCTACGCCCTGGCCGCCCTGGTGGCCTGGATGGTGCTGCGAGTAGCCGACTGGAGGATGGTGTTCTTTGTCGGCATCCTGCCGGCGCTGGTCACGCTATGGATACGGAAAGACGTGCCCGAATCCGAAATGTGGAGCGCACGCCCGGCGGCTTCCTTATCCGCGACTTCCGGCTCGCCGGCTTCGGGCGGCTCGATCAGGGAGATTTTCTCGCCCCGCTATCTGCGCTCCACGCTGGCCCTGCTCTTGCTCAACTTTTTCGGCATGTTTGCCTGGTGGGGACTGTTCACCTGGATCCCGGCGTTTCTCGTCCTGGCTCCGGAACAGGGCGGACTGGGCTTCAGCGAGGGCCGCAAGACCCTGCTGCTGGTACTGCTCAACCTCACCGGAATGCTTCCCGGTTACGTCAGCTTCGGGTGGGTGGCCGACTGGATGGGAAGGCGCAAGGCTTTCATGCTTTACACCTTCATGGCGGCGCTGCTCGTTCCCTTGTATGCCACCGCGGACAACTTCTGGTTGCTGCTGCTGCTGGGCAGCCCGGTGGCCTTTTTCGGGACCGGATTCTTTTCCGGCTCGGGCATCGTCGGAAGCGAGATCTTTCCCACCCACATCCGCGCCCGCGCCCTGGGCTTCACCTATAACGGCGCCCGCACCCTCAGCTCGGTAGGACCTTTCGTGATCGGCTACGTAGCTACGGGCCACACCCTGGGCCGCGCTTTCCTGCTATGCGCCGCATCATTTTTGATGGCTTCGCTGGTGGCGACGCAGCTTCCGGAAACCAAGGGCAAGGAGCTGGAGTAGGGCAATGTTTGATGTGTAATGTTTGATGTGTGGTGTTGATGTACTTCGCACATCACACTTCACACATTGCACCTCACACATTTCCCTTGTCCGGCTTCTGCACCAGCACCGTGGCCAGCAGCACCACGGCCACGCCCACGGCTTGCACCCCGTTCAGCGACTCGCCCAAAAACAGCAAGGCCAGCAGGATGGCGAACACCGGCTCCAGGCAACTGGTGACGATGGCGCGTGTGGCGTCGAGGTATTGCAGGCCGGCGAAGTAGAGCGAAAGCGGGACGAGCATGGAAAAGAGGGCGAAGCCTGCCATGAAAATCCACTGGTCACGGGAGTAGCCCGCGGCCGCGATTTTCCAGGGCGGATTGACCAGCAGCCACAACAGGCTCGCCCCCAGCAGGGCGTAGGTCAGCACTTTCCAGCGCTCCAGCCGCTCCAGCAAGTGCTGTCCACCGACGTTGTAGAAGGCGAAGGAGAAGGCAGCAGCCAGCGCCGCCGCCACGCCCAGAGGGTGAAGCTTGATCCTGCCCTCGCCGAAGACGTCGAGGGCCAGCGCGCATCCGGTCACCGCCAGACCGACTCCGGTGACGCGGGTCACGCTGGGGCGCTGCTGGTGGCGCGCCAGCATGTAGAGCAGCACCCACGCAGGCGCGGTGTACTGCAGGATGATGGCGGTGGCCACGGTGGTCTTCTCGATGGCGTAGTAGTAGAAGAAGTTCGATCCGGCGATGCCCAGCGTACCCAGGGCGAGGCAGCGCAGGAGGTCCGCCCGGCCGATGGCCAGCGCCTGCCGTCCGCGGCGCAGCAGAAGCAGGGGGACCAGTACCAGGACGGAAAAGCTGGCCCGCGTCTGCGAGAGGATCAACGGATCGAGCGGCGCGCCGCCCCCCAGGCCCGCCGCCAGGCGTCCGGTGAAGACAGCTTTCCCCAGGGCCGCGGTGGCGGCAAAGAAAAAGACCGCGGCGGCGATGTACAGATATCCCCGGAGCGGATGGGGACTACTCGCCGAGGGCCTGTTCGATTCGTTCAGGGTCAAAGCCGATGATGACCTGGTCGCCGATCACAATGGTGGGCGTGCAGCGGCTGTTGTAGGTACCCACCAGTTCCTGCACGTACTGCGGGTTGGTGCGGATGTCGCGGTCTTCGTGCGCGATCCCTCTCTCCGAGAGGAAGGACTTCAGCGTCCCGCACGGCGGTCAACCGGGCTGGGTGTAGATGACGATGTTCTTTCCGCTCATAAGCGCAACTCAGCGTAGCAGACACCGGGGCCGCCCTCAACCTAGGGACGCTTCCGCGTACTCGATTTCACTGGTGATCTGTGCGGTCTTCTGCAGCATGGCGGAAACCGAGCAGTACTTTTCCTTCGACAGCCGCACCGCATCCTCCACCGCTTTGCGGGAAACTTTGCCGCCGATGCGATACACCAGGTGGATGCTCTGGTAGACGGTGGGCGGTTCCTGGGCGCGCTCGGCCTGGGCGCGCACTTCGACGCTGGTGAAGGGCTCGCGCTTTTTGCGCAGGATGCTGACCACGTCCGTGGCCGTGCATGCGCACAGTCCGATGAGCACCAGCTCCATCGGCCCGGCGCCGGTGTTGCGCTTGCGGTCGGAGTCCACCACCAGCGCGTGCCCGCTCGAGGCCACGCCCACAAAACGCTCGCCGTCCGTCCAATTCACGCCGGCTTCTACCATGATGCCTCCTCCTCCATGCGTACAGGCGCGGGCGGGTCGCCCGCTTCCACACGCGCAAAAATCCGCCGCTCATCGTATATTACCGGTTCACTCGAAACGACCCAGGAGACTAAATGATGCGACGATTGCTGGCCACGATACTGTTGAGTCCTTTTTTCGCGCTCAGCCTCTCCGCGCAGGTCACCGCCATCAAGGCGGGACGCCTGATTGACGTCGAAGCCGGAGCGGTGCGCACCAACCAGGTGATCCTGATCGAAGGCGACAGGATCAAAGCCGCGGGCGGCGATGTGCAGATTCCCGCCGGCGCGAGAGTGATTGACCTCTCGCAGTCCACCGTCCTGCCTGGGCTTATCGACTGCCATACGCACGTGGCGGACGGCACTCTCCTCGAGCCTGTCCTCTACCTGCGCAAAAGCGCGGCGCAATATGCTTTCGACTCCATTCCCAATGCGCGCGTGACGCTGGAGGCGGGATTCACCACGGTGCGCGACGTGGGTGTTTACCGCGCCTTCGTGGACGTGGCCCTGCGCGACGCCATCAACCGCGGCTACATTCCCGGGCCGCGCATGTACGTGGCCGGCGCCTACGTCACCGTCTCCGGCGGGGCGGGATCGTTCTCCGGCGTCGCTCCCGACATCGGACTGCCCTACGACCTGCGCGCCGGCATTGCCGACAGCCCGGCGGAAGTGCGCAAGCGCGTCCGCGAGATCCACAACCGGGGCGCGGACCACATCAAGGTCCTGGCCACGGGCGCCGTGCTCACCCACGGCAGCGACCCCGGCGCCGAGGAGTTCACCATGGAAGAGCTGGAAGCCGCGGTGGACGAGGCCCGCCGCCACGGCATGAAGGTGGTGGCCCACGCTCACGGAGCGCAGGGCATCAAGAACGCGGTGCGCGCGGGCGTGGCCTCGATCGAGCACGGAACGTTTCTCGACGACGAAGGCATCGCCCTTATGAAGCAGCACGGCACCTACCTGGTGGCCGACGTCTACAACGACGAGTACATCATGGGCGAGGGCGCACGCAGGGGAGTGCCCAAGGACTTCCTCGAAAAAGAAGCGCGCATGGGCGAGATCCACCGCCAAGCGTTCCGCAAGGCGGTGAGGGCGGGAGTGAAGATCGCCTTCGGCACCGACTCCGGCGTCTACCCCCACGGCTGGAACGCAAAACAGTTCGCCTGGATGATCAAGTACGGCGTGACGCCCATGCAGGCCATCCAGTCAGCCACCATCTGGGCCGCCGACCTCATCGGCAAAGCCGACCAGATCGGCTCGCTTGCGCCCGGCAAGTACGCCGACATCATCGCCGTGAGCGGCGACCCGTTAGCCGATGCGACGGTGCTGGAGAAAGTGGAGTTTGTGATGAAGGGCGGAGTGGTCTACAAACCGAATTGACGATTTCATCATTGACGATTGACGATTGAACCCGGACGAGCTGCCATGGCAACCAAAGCGGACGAATTGAGGCAGCGCACAAAGAAGTTTGCCCTGCGTGTCCTGCGATTATTTCGAGCGCTGCCGCGTACCACAGAGGCCAGGATTATCGGGAGCCAGCTTTTGCGAGCAGCCTCATCGGTGGCCGCCAATTACCGAGCCACCTGTCGCGCCCGTTCCAAGGCAGACTTCATATCCAAAATGGGCGTGGTGGTCGAGGAGATGGATGAAACGTCTTCTGGCTCGAGTTTTTGGTGGAAGGCGGCCTCGTTAAGCACGAGCGCATGAAGGAACTGCTGGCTGAGGCTAACGAGTTGCTTGCGATTTTCGCCGCCTCTCAGATGACCGCCAAGTATGGAAAGGACCGCTGAACTGCACGTCTTCAATCGTCAATCGTCAATGGTGAAATCGTCAATCATCTTCTGTTGTCCGTCCTCGGCTCCGGATGGATCAGCACCTTGAAGAGTTCCGGCTCGTCCTGTTTGAAGCGGATTTCCATGGCGGTAATCACGTCGTGGACGCGGGCCAGGGGCAGGTCATCCGCCATGGTGCAGTGGCAGGAGACGTAAATCCGCCCGCGCACCTGCTTCACCACCAGCTCGTGCATGTCCAGCACTTCGGGAAACTCGGCGACGATGCGGCGCAAGCGGCGGTCGAGTTCGGGATCGCGCTGCACCTCGCCGCCGGGCTCGATGGTAGCGGGCTCGCTTTCGATGTGGGTGAGGATGGAGGTGATCTCTCCAATCTCCTCGCGCATCTCGGCCTCGATCCGGGTGACCACATCGTGGGCTTCGCGGAGGGGCAGGTTTTCGTCGAGTTCGAGGTGCTGCTCGACGTGCAGGCGGCCGGCGAGGTCCTGCACGCTGACGTCGTGCACGGTAAGGTTGTTGCGCGCAGCCACGGCGCGGATGCGGTCGAAGATGTTCTCCTCCCCGGCGGCGCGCGGCACCGAGTGCACCACCACATCGGCGTCGGGCAGAACCCGGTGCACGGTGGCGGTGACAGCTTCGGAAACCTGCTCCGATTTCTGAAAGGTCACGTTGCGGCGCAGGGCCACGGAGACGTCCACAAAGTAGCGGTTGCCGCCGCTACGAATGCGCACGCGTTCCACGTCCAGCACGCCTTCCACCCAGGCCACTTCGCGCAGGATCTCGTTGCGGACGCCGGCGGGAGCGGCGTCCAGCAAGGCATCCAGAGTCTGGCGCGCCAGCCGCCAGCTTAGGTAAAGGATCAGGCCGGCCACCACCAGCGCGGCGATGGGATCGGCGCGGCGCAGCCAGGGGATTCCGAAGCGGTCGCCCGCCCAAACCAGAATCAGCCCGACTATGACGACGGCCACCTGCCAGATGTCGGTGCGGAAGTGGAGCGCATCGGCTTCGAGAGCCTGGCTGCGATACTTCATGGCCACCCGGTGCAGCGCTCGCGAGCGCCACCAGTCGATGGCCATGCTGGCAAAGAGCACGAGAAACGCCGCCAGCGAAGGCTCGACGCGCACCTCGCGCAGAAAGAGGCGGTGCAGCGCCTCCCAAACGATCCAGGCGCAGGCCAGCAGCAGAAAGGCGGTCTCCAGGAAGGCCGAAAGATTTTCGAATTTGCCGTGACCGTACTGGTGATCGGCGTCGGCAGGCTGGTCGGCGACGCGGACCGAGAGCAGCGTCATCAGGGTCATCAGCAGGTCGAGGCCGGAACTCGCGGCCTCGGACAGGATGCCCAGGCTGCCGGAGGTGATGCCTACCGCCAGCTTGCCCGCAGTGATGGCCAGCGCCGCCAGCACCGAGTGAAAAGCCACGGTGCGCTTCTCGCGGCGCATGGCTTCGCCGGCGTCCGGGGCAGACAGCGGCGAGCCCGGCGCAGGCTGGCGAAGTTCGACCTGGGGCTGTGCGTTCGACATCCTGTCCATTATCGCCGCTGCCGGGCGCCGCGGAACAATCCGGCGATGCCGAAAGTGTAGGGCGTCCAGGAAACGCCGGTGAAGCCGGCGGCGCGCATGCGCTCCAGCATTTCCTCGGGCGCCGGGAATTTGGCCACCGAAGCCGGCAAGTACTCGTAGGGGCCGCGGACACCGGAGATCAACGTCCCGATGCGGGGCAGCAGGTGTCGGAAATAGAAGCCGTAGAAACTGCCGAGCGGCCCGCGCGGCTCGCCAAAGTCGAGAATTCCGACTTCCCCGCCCTCGGCCAGCACGCGGTGGATTTCGCGCAGCCCGGAGTCGTAGTTGACCAGGTTGCGGAAACCGAAGGAGGTCACCACCAGGTTGAAACGCGCGGCGGCGAACGGAAGCTGAAGCGCGTCGGCCTCCAGCGCGGTGATGCTCTTCCCCGCGAATTTTGCTCGCGCCAGCCGCAGCATGGCGTGGGAAAAATCCACACCCAGGATGGAAGGAGCCGCGCTTCCCGCCTGGCGGCGCAAGGCGATGGCCATGTCGCCGGTGCCGCAACACAGGTCGAGCACCTGGGCATCCGAGCGGGCGAGAACGTGGGCAAAAGTTCGGGCGGTGCGCCGCCACCACACGCGGTCCACGTTCATGGACAGCACGTGGTTCAGCAGGTCGTAGCGGGGCGCGATGGCGGTGAACATGCCGCGCACCGTGGCCGCGGCCGCGCGCTCGTCGGGTGCGCCCTCCGGGGTCGTACCCACAACTGCGGACTTAACGACTGCGGATTTGACGACTGCGGATTTGGCGGCCTCGGGCACGCTACCTGGCGCTCCGGGAAAGTTCTCGGACCCGCTCGATGGCGCTGCGCACCACGCGCAAGGGAACGTCGGGAACGACTTCCACTCTCCCAATAGCGCGGGGCAACACGAAGTGGGTCACACCGTCGCGCGTCTTCTTGTCGGTCGAGATGCGGCGCTGGATTCCGGCAGCAGCGGCCTCGATGGCGGGCAGGGGCCCGAGCGCACGTACGGCCCCGATGATGCGCTGGGCGCCGGCGGTTGTGATTCTGCCCAGCTCTTGTGCAATCAGCGTGGCCGCCACCATGCCCCAGGCCACGGCCTCGCCGTGCAGGAAGCGGCGGTATCCGGTCTCGGCCTCGAGCGCGTGCCCGACGGTGTGGCCGAAGTTCAGAATGCGGCGCAGGCCGCGCTCGCGCTCATCGGCGGCCACCACCGCCGCCTTGACGCGGATGCACTCGGTAATCAGCCAGGCCAGGGAGCGCGGATCGCGGCGCAACAGGCGGCGGGGCTGCTTTTCCACAAACGCGAAGATCCGCGGATTGCGGATCACGCCGCACTTCAGCGCCTCGTAGAGGCCGGCTCGATACTCGCGTTGCGGCAGCGTGCGCAACACCGCGGGATCCACGAATACGGCGCGCGGCTGGTGGAACGTGCCCAGCAGGTTCTTGCCCGCGGGCAGGTTCACGCCGGTCTTGCCGCCGATGGCGGCGTCCACTTGCGCCAGAAGGGTGGTGGGAATCTGGATGAAGTCCACGCCGCGCATGTACACGGACGCCAGGAATCCGCCGACATCTCCCGCCACGCCGCCGCCGAAGGCCACCACCACTGAGCCGCGGTCGGCGCCCTGGCGCACCAGGAGCCGGGCGAGGTCTTGCACCGTCGCCAGGTTTTTGGATTCCTCGCCGTCGGGCATGGCGAAAAAAGCGTGCTCCAGCCTGGCCCGCTTCAGCGACGTGGAGAGCGCCCTGCCCCACAGCCGCAGCACCGGAGGCACGGTGACCACGAAGCAGCGGCGTGCGCCGGCGATCCGGCTCATCGCCGGACCCAGGCGCCACAGGAGGCCGGCCTCAATCAGCGCCGGATAGGCGCGCGGCGGCACGCGGATCAGGACTCGTCTCACTGGGCATCATCATAGCCCACGCGGAGCACGCCCAAAGGGCGCACCCAGCGGCGTGGTACCATTTTTTCGACGATGAAGAGCGTGCCCTCGGAAACCGATTTTGTGGTGGTGGGCGCCGGCATCGCCGGCCTGCGGGCGGCGGTGGAGCTTGCGCCGGCGGGGCGCGTCCTGGTGCTGGCCAAGAATGAACTCAGCGAGTCGGCCACCCAGTATGCGCAGGGCGGCATCGCGGTGGCGCTCAGCGACGAGGACGAGATCGGCCTCCACCTGCAGGACACCCTCGAGGCCGGCGACGGCCTGTGCAGCGTGGAGGCCGCGCGCATCCTGGTGGAAGAGGGGCCGGCGCGCATCCAGGAGCTCATCGCCTGGGGCACCGGTTTCGACCGCGAGGGCACCAAGCTCACCTTCACGCGCGAAGGAGCGCACAGCCGCTCGCGCGTGCTGCACGCCCACGGCGATTCCACCGGCCGCGAGATCGGGCGCGCCCTCCAGGCCCGGGCGCGGGCGCTGAAGAACATCTCCTTTTGCGAGTTCGAGTTCAGCCTGGACCTGTGCCTCACCGGGGGATCGGTTGGCGGCGTTTCCCTGATGGACGAAAAGGGCGCGATCCATGAAGTGCGCGCGCGCGCCGTCCTGCTGGCCAGCGGCGGCCTGGGCCAGGTGTATCGCGAAACCACGAACCCTAGCGTGGCCACGGGCGACGGGGTGGCCATGGCCTTCCGCGCCGGGGCCGCCCTCAGCGACATGGAGTTCGTGCAGTTTCATCCCACGGCGCTGTATCTGAAGGGTGCGCCGCGCTTTCTACTCTCGGAGGCGCTGCGCGGCGAAGGCGCCTATCTGCGCAACGCCGAAACTCTGCGCTTCATGCCCAAGTACCACGAGATGGGCGATCTGGCCCCGCGCGACGTGGTGGCGCGCGCCCTCGTGCACGAACTGGAAATTTCTCCCGCCCGCGACCCGGTGGTTTATCTGGACATGACCCACCTGGACGCGGAGCACCTGCGGGCGCGTTTTCCGCGCATCCACTCCACCTGCATGAAGTACAACCTGGACATCGCCACCGACCTGGTGCCGGTGCGTCCGGCGGCGCATTACGCCATGGGTGGCGTGCGCACCGGCCTGGAAGGACGCACCAGTGTGAAGGGTTTGTACGCTGCCGGGGAGGTGGCCGCCAACGGCGTGCACGGCGCCAACCGCCTGGCCAGCAACTCGCTGCTCGAAGGACTGGTGTACGGCGCCCGCGCCGGCATCGCCATGCGCGAGGACGCCGGAGCCATCTCGCCCCCCAAGCAGGGCAGGGCTTCCGCTGCGTCCAGCCGGAAGGCGGCCGCGGCAGCCGCAGCCCGAGCGGGCGCAAACTCGCCGGCGGTGGAGGAGTTCATCCGCGAAGTGCGCGAGGCCATGTGGAAGGGCGCGGGCATCGTGCGCAGCGGCGATGTTCTGCGCCAGACTCTGAAACAGCTTCAGGAGATGCGCTCCCGCCTGCCCGGGGGAAAATCCCGCCGCGCCCGTGAAGCCGCCAACCTGCTGCAGACCGGGCTGCTGATTGTGCGCAGCGCGCTGGCCCGCGAGGAGAGCCGCGGGGCCCACTACCGCACCGACTTCCCTGCCCACAACGACGCCAAGTTCCGCAAGCACTCGGTGATTGTCGGAGGGACGATCGGGTTCGAGTAGAAGTTAGCATTAAGCAATAAGCAGTAAGCAATAGCGAATCTGCCTTATCCATAAAGGACTCTCGGGTGAAAGAGGCAATCAGGTCTTGTAGTACGGCGCGGTCGCGATACCTGGCCGGACCGAGCCTCCAACTGGCGCGCAATGTCGTCGGGAATGCCGGAAACTCACTTGCGCTACGGCTTGCCGCTCGCCGCGTCCCGAACCGGCTCGGGAGGGCTCGCCTTGCGCAACACGAAGTCCTCGATGGAGACGGTGTACTCGTCCTTCCCGGGCGCGTAGCGGATGCACGACCGTGTCGGGTAGTACCCGGCCAGCGCGACGGCACCGGGCGACTGGATCGGGAAGCACGCGTCGGGCTTTGACATCATGAAGCTGAGGGCCACCATCTCCTCGTAGAAGATGACCCTGCCGCCGTAGATCCCGTAGATCCAGGTGCGTGTAAACGGCTCGCCGTGGAACTCGGGAGTCGTCGGATCTAAAAGATGATTGCCCATGG
>CAZXVY010000070.1:5016-10418 GCA_964644115.1 uncultured Terriglobales bacterium | reverse complement strand
CCGTTGCGTCCGTTGCCCCCGCCTGCGGAACGCCCGCCGTTTTCCGCAGCGGAAATCTTGCCTGCCGCCTTGGAATCTTTTTCCGCGATGGCTTCTTTTCTTTTCTCGGATTTCGTCGTCGCAACCGCCGTGGTGGTCGGAGTTTCTTTGGAGGGCATGCGCTCTTTCTTCAGGCCGCGGATCGGGCGTTTTCGAGGGCGATTTCTGCGCCGCCGAATAAGCCACAACCTATTGTTATTTCAGTAACTTAGTGGCCGCCCGAGCAGCTGCTATTTTAGCACGTTTTGGAGGCTGGATTTCTTGTGGAATTCAGGGCGAATCAGTGCCAAAAAGGGGCGGATTTCGGGGCCACCTAAGTGCTTGAAACTACTAGCGGACGCCACCCAACCCTGAGCATCTTCTTAGTCGCCTTGTCGCTCTGGTCAGGATTTTGGCTTTGGTAAATCCGGGAACTTCAGCCGCACTTCCGTTTCGAACTCCATCGGCAGGCCTTCTACCAAGTGAGGTTTGTAGCGCCACTGCTTGACGGCAGCCTCGGCCGCCTCCGCCAGGATGGGATTGCCGCTGAGGTGATACGCGCGCTCGACCTTGCCCTCGTGATTCACGACGGCGAGAAGAAGAACTTCACCGGTGAGGTTTTCCTTGCGCGCAGCTTCGGGATAGGCGGGTGCGACGCGCTCGACCAGCATCTTTTCGGCTTTTTCCGGCTCAATCCGCGCCCGGCGGAGGAAGTCTGGGGCGCCTCAAGCGTATCCGGAGGCCGGAAACAGCGTGATAACCAGCGCAACTGCCAGCAAGCCGCTCAGCGTCTTCATGGTGTCGTCCTGTCTGATTAAGACACCACTTAAGGCGCGGGTGGTTGCCTGGAGACTAAATTACTGCCGCAACCAAAGTAACTCTGGTAACCGACCAGCCCTCTGTGCTCTCTGTGCCTGTGTGGCGAGGATACTCACTTCCATCCCATGCGCTTGCGCAGCGAAGTGATGTGCGCGACGTGGTGAGGACCGTGCCAGGCGTACATGGCAAGCGCCCAGTCGAGGGTCAGCGTTTTCTCATGCTGGGGATGAAAGAACGTGCGGGCGAAGTCGGCCGGCCGCAGCGAGCGCAGCAGCGTGACCCAGCGAGCGTGCAAGTTTTCGAGCAGGGCAAGTGAAGTTTCAACGGGAGTCTTGCGCGTGTCGGCCAAGTTGGCCCAGCGCGCTTCGTTGTAGGGCTTGATGGTAGGCGTGTCCTCGGTGAGCGTCAGCTTGAAGCGCGTGTATGCGTTCAGATGGCTGTCGGGGACGTGATGCAGAACCTGCCGCACCGTCCATCCGCCAGGCCGATAGGGCGTGTCGAGCTGCTTCGACGTGAGCCCCGCAACCGCTTTGCGCATCCCCGCCGGCGTCCGCGCAATGACGGCGATGTAGCCGCGGCGGTCAGCAGCAATGGTGCTGCCCTTCCAAGCAAAGTCGCCGATGGGGTAGCGTAGGTCCATGGCTCATTTCCCCGATACTTTTGGCGCCCAATAACCCTGTTGCGCGCGGATGCGAAGATTGCTGTTGCCAACTGAAATCTTCACCTTGCGCAGCTTTCCGTCGGCGCGAAACTCGGCGGGCCGATACACGACGAGATACTGATTGTGTAGGACGGCCGCCAACTCCCGGAGGACAGCGCGAAGCTCTTCGCTGTTGAAGGGTTCTACGGCGACACCGGCGGTCGCATCTGACAGTTCCCGAAGCGCGCGACCGGCCCTGCTGGGCGCCGAGGGGTCTCTTTCACCGGTCCGAATGCTATAGATGGCGACTCCCCCCCGCCTGGCGGCTTCTTCTGCCTGTTCCAAAGTATGTTGACTCTGATTGTCCTCACCATCGCTCAACAACAAGAGCACCCGCCTCTCTGGGCGATTGTTCGCAGCCGCCAGAGCCTGACAGGTAGCAAAAATGGCGTCGTACAGTGCTGAGCCTCCCACGAGGTCGGCGTTCTCAAGCCACTGGCTAACAAGATCTGCGTCCAAGGGCATCGCCGCTGAGACCTTGGCGCGAAAGACCACGACGATGGCGTGGTCGATACCGGGGCGTTCTTCGCTCCGCAGAAACTCTACAGTCTCTCGGGCCAGTGTGATGTACTCACGGCGATATTGCCTTTGCGAACCGCTAAGATCCAGCACCAGAGCGTAGCGAACGGGAAGATCGTCGGCTTTTCGTACTTCAACGATCTCGGTTACCGGCTTTCCGCCGTCTGTGATTTGCAGGTTTTCCCTGGTGATGGTCGTATCGGAGACCGGGTTCCCCTTTTTGTCTGTCAACGCAAAAATGAACGCAACCTCTGGCTCCCGGGGCGAAGATGGCTGGCTCTCGGCTGTACTGCTGGGCGGGGTCTTGGGGACCTCCTGCGCGTAAGCACCACCCGTGCTTGCGACAAACAGAATCCAGAGGGCGGCGTGCTTCATCCGTTTGGCCTTCCGGGCGCCTCAAATCCTCATGGGCATGACTACGTACCGGTACTTGTACTCCTCGCCTACTGCGGGGCGGAGCTGGCCGGCGGACTGTTCGTCCTTGAACTCGAAGTTTACGTCGCCCGAGCCGGTGGCCTTGAGGAAGTCGAGTAGGTAATGAGAATTGAAGCCGATGGTGATGGGGTCGGCGGCGTAGACGATCTCGATCGAGTCCTCGGATTCGCCCGACTCCATGGACGACGACGACACCTTGAGTTCGTTCTTATCGAGCTTGAGGCGGATGGCGCCCGAGCGTTCGTCGGCAAACTGGGCCACGCGCTGGATGGCGCTGAAGATGTCCTCGCAGCGCACGCTGACCACCTTGGTGTTCTCGCGGGGCAGCACCGCCTCGAAGTTGGGGAACTGCCCGGTGAGTTGGCGTGAGGTGAGCAGCCGCCCACCGATGCGGAAGAACAGCGTGGACTCATCGCGCGCAAATTCCACAACCTCGGCGCCGTCGGACTGCAAGAGCAAGTGAAGCTCGGCCATGGCCTTGCGCGGGACCAGTGTCCGCATTTCGGAGACACCCTCGAACTTCGCCGTGGTGTTCTCGATGTGCGCCAGGCGGTGGCCATCGGTGGCCACCATGGTGATGGACTCGGCCTTCAGCATCATCAGCGCGCCGTTCAAGGTGTAGCGCGATTCCTCATTCGAGATGGCAAAGATGGTCTTGCTGATCATCGTGTTCAGCACGCCCGCCGGCAGCTTGACGATCCCGGCGGTCGGAAACGGCGGCAGCGTAGGAAAATTACTGCGCGCCATGCCCACCATCTTGGTGTTGGAGCGTCCCAGGCGCACCTGCACCCAGTGGTTCTCCAGTAGCTTGATGGACATCTCGCCGTCGGGCAGCAGCTTTACGTAGTCGTGAAATTTGCGCGCGGGGATGGTGCACGAACCTTCCTTCTTTACCTTGGCGGCACAGGACGTGCGCAGGCTGAGGTCGAGGTCGGTGGCGGTAATCGCCAAGCGGTCGCCCTCGGCCTCGAACAGGAAGTTGGACAGGATGGGAATCGTGGTCTTGCGCTCCACCACTCCCTGCGTGGCCGCAAGCTCCTTCAATAACTCAGCCCGGTTCACTGTGATTTCCATAGGCCTTCCCTTACGCCCGCTGATTACATCATGCTCGGGCCATTCCTGTAACTGCCTACCTTAATACAGAAACTTAATATCTTAAAAGAAGTAGTAGTCGATGAGGAAGGAAATGTGGATATCAACTGACTGAGCCTTTCCGGTATGCATCATCCGAATCCCGCGGGTTGTGAATTACTGGTCTACAACTCCAGCATCTCCGTGCAATCTTGGCACCGGTCGGCAGTGTCACTCCCAAATTTTCACCATTCCCACAGCGCATCCACAATGCTTGCCGAGGAAGATGCAGTCCGTAGGTGGAAAACGCGGCGTAGACGGCTCGCCATCAGGTCAGGATCTCGGTCAGTTTGTTCAGCACCCTATTCAAATCCTTGTCGGTTTTGCGGGAGTGCTCAATCTTCTCCACCGAGTGCATGACCGTGGTGTGGTGCTTTCCGCCAAACTGGCGGCCGATTTCCGGCAACGAGGCTTCGGTGAGCTGCTTGGCCAGATACATGGCGATCTGCCGGGGGAAGACCACGGAGCGGGAGTTGTCCTTGGCCTTGATCTCGGCGACGCGCAACCCGAACTGCTCGGCCACCGCCTTCTGGATGATCTCGATGGTCACCTTGCGGCTCTGCGCGTCAATGATGTTCTTGAGCACCTGCTGGGTGGTGGGCAGGTTCACGGTGACGCCGGTAAGCGACGCATAGGCCAGCAGCCGGATGAGCGCGCCTTCCAGTTCGCGCACGTTGCTGCGGATGTTGGAGGCGATATAGAGCGCGACATCGTTGGGCAGCACCACGCGGTCCGCCTCCGCCTTCTTCTGCAGGATGGCGACCTTGGTTTCGAGGTCCGGGGGCTGGATGTCGGCAATCAACCCCCACTCGAAGCGGCTGCGCAGACGGTCTTCAATTTCGGCCAGTTCCTTGGGCGGGCGGTCGCTGGCGATCACGATCTGCTTCTGCGACTCGTGCAGCGCGTTGAAGGTGTGGAAGAACTCTTCCTGGGTGCGTTCCTTCTGCGCCAGGAACTGGATGTCGTCCACCATGAGCACGTCCACGTTGCGGAAGCGGTCGCGGAAGCTGGACATCTTGTCGTAACGCAGCGACTGGATCACTTCGTTGGTAAAGCGCTCGCTGGTGACGTAGCAGATGGAAGTTTCCGGCTGGCGCTTCTTGATCTCGTGCCCGATGGCCTGCATCAGGTGGGTCTTGCCCATGCCCACGCCGCCGTAGAGGAACAGCGGGTTGTAGGCCTTGGAAGGACGCTCGGCCACGGCCAGCGCTGCGGCCTGCGCGAACTGGTTGCCGGCGCCGGTGACGAAGGCGTCGAAGGTATAGCGCGGGCTGAGTTGCGCCGCGCTGTCCCAGTCGAAGCGCGACTGCACCGGACGCCCCTGCGCGCTCACCGCCGGGAAGCCGGCTTCCGGACGCGCCGCCGTGGGGTCCTGGTCGGCGGTGACGAACTCCACGTCCTTCACCTCCAGCGCCAGCAGCTCGATGGCTTCCTGGATCAGGTCTCCGTATTTGTCGCCCAGGTGGCGGAACTCCACCGTGGGCACGCGCACCACCACCACGTCGCCGCGGGTGTGACTGAAGCGGGTGGGGCGCAGCCAGGTGTCGTAGGAACTCCGGCTCACACGTTTTTCCAGCCGGTCGAGGATGCGGGCCCAGGGATTAGCGCCAACGGCCGCAGCAGAAGATAAGGGCATACGCGAAGTTTCGTGCTCGCTTGTTCCAGGCCGGGGCGCTGGCCGGCCGGATGCAACCTTCACCACTAGAAGGGCTGGACTCTCAGTTTCCTGCCGCGTCCGGACCCAGCGCCGGTGTCCCGCTCACGGAGGAAACCCAAATTT
>CAZXVY010000070.1:0-5006 GCA_964644115.1 uncultured Terriglobales bacterium | reverse complement strand
AGGGCTGGACTCTGGCCTCCCTTCCGCGAACCAGACCTAGCGCCGGTCTCGTTCCCGGAAGGAATTCAAATCTCTCTGCGCTTCCGCGAAGCGGGCAAAAACGGCTTGTCCCTGCCGCGCGGCCGCGGAGCGTCCTACGAACTTCCGTTTCAAACTCTTGCTTGAGAACAGTGCAGGTTTACGCTGCCTGAAGCTGGACTGCATCCTAACACGAAATTTTTCCCGCTCACCAGTTCGCTCGCGACCGTGTGCGGGCATGGGACGCCGCAAAACGATTTCTGTCAAGTGGCAAGTTTGCCAATGCCGCAAACTGGTGCAGGGAAGGGAGGAGGATTCGGCACAGGGCCCTTATTTAGGTGGTTCGATTACCTCAAGAAGCGTTGCGATGATGTGGGCCGACAGGAAAGCGGCGCCAACGACCCACGATAAAAGGAAGATCCATCCCATCGGCCCGAGAACCATAACCTCTATGAAAGACAGGAAGAATACGCGGAAACCCGCGGATGCTGCCCCAGAGGCTGGTGCGGTGATGTACATCAGCCAGATGCCGCCCGCTTGGGCCGACAGCAGCACGCCGAAAACGATCCAATGTCTTCGTGGCAGTCGCATCGTACAGACGATAGTACATCTCCCCAGCGGTTGCCGATTTGCCGCATGTCCGGCGCGTCATTTATACTTTTGCTTCGGTTCTGATACCTCCATGCCCAAACGCACTTTCCAACCCAACCGCCGTCACCGCTCGAAGACACACGGATTTCGCGTCCGCATGAGGACCCAGGGCGGGCGGGCAGTGCTTTCGCGCCGCCGTGCCAAGGGACGCAAGCGCGTCTCGGTGAAGCCCGGCTTCCGAGAGTAGAGATTGACGGTCCGGCTGTGACCGTCGCCCGTGACCCTCACGCTCGGTTCCCGCGCGCCGCGCGGCTGCTGCGCCGCGCCGATTTCGAGCGGGTTTATCGCAGCGGGAAGAAGCACTTCACCGGCAACATGACGGTTTTCTTCCTGCGGCGCGAACCATCCGCAGGCGGGCCGCGCGCCGGCCTGGCGGTGGGACGCGCGCTGGGCGGGGCGGTGGTGCGCAATCGCATCCGCCGGCGCTTGCGCGAGGCGGTGCGCTTGCGCCTGGGCGAGTTGCCGCTTTCCGTGGACTTTGTGCTTCATCCCCGGAAGTCGGTGCTGGAGGTGGACTTCGCCCGGCTGTCCGAGGAAATGGGCGGGGCATTTGCGTCCATCGCCGCCAAGCTGGGAGCGGAGAAGGCCCGCTCCGGAGGAAAATGATTTTGCCATGAAGCGCCTGCTCACAGGACTGCTGCGCGCCTACAAGGGGATAATTTCTCCTTGGCTCCCGCCGGCCTGCCGCTACGTGCCCACTTGCTCCGAGTATGCCCTGGAAGCAGTGGAACGCCACGGAGCGCTGCGCGGCGCCGTCCGGGCGGCGGGACGAATTCTGCGCTGCCATCCTTTCGTGCGCGGCGGTTACGACCCGGTAGACCCGAATCTGAAGCGGATCGCGAACTGACTTGAGCGAACTCCAAAATCCCCAGCAAGACCCCGGCATGGAGCGCCGTCTGCTGCTGGCTTTCGCGCTCACTTTCCTGGTCATCGTGCTCTCGCAGCCGCTGATCAACAAGTACGCGCGCCGGGCTGAGCCGGAGCAGCCGGCGACGCCCGTCCAACCCGCGGCTCCGGCCAAAACCGCCGGCGTCCCCGCTTCCGTGGCGCCGTCGCCGCCGCTTCCGCCGCCTTCGAACCTGGTGCAGGCGATCACCGAATCTCTGGTTGTGGTGGAGAACGATCTCTACCGCATCACTTTCACCAGCCGCGGCGCGCAGGTGAAATCGTGGGTGCTGAAGAAATACAAAGACCACAAGGGGCAACCGCTGGAGCTGGTGCACGCGCAGGCGGCGTCCAAGTACGGTTATCCGCTTTCGCTCTGGACCTACGACCAGGAATTGCGGAAGAAGCTGAGCGAGGCTCTGTACGTCGCGGCCTGCCTCCCGAACACGCTGAAGACGGCGCAGCTCCAGACCAGCGATCAGCCTGCGGTGCAATGCAATCCGGCTGCGCCCGCGCAAGTGACCTTCGAGTATGCGGACGCCGAGACGCGCGTGCGCAAGAGCTTCCGCTTCGATCACTCCTACGTGGTCGAAGTCGAAACCGAGACCACGCAGCGAGGCGCGGCCGTACCCGCATATCCCGCGTGGCCGGCGGCCTTCGGCGACCAGCACCTGCCGGCCCACCATGTGGCTTCGCGACTGGTCTCGCAGAACGGTGGCACGCTCCAGCGCCTGGAGCCCAAGAAGGTCAGCGGCGGTAACACGGTGAACGGCCCGTTCCATTGGGCGGGCGTGGAAGACCAATACTTCGGCGCCGTGTTCCTGCCCGAGAATCCGGAGACCGCGGTTCTCATCACGCTGCACCAAGCGCTCGAGATTCCCAATGATCCTGAAAAGCCCGAGCCCGGCAAGACCTCCAAGGTTTCGGTCCTGGGAGCAGCCGTGGGCGGAAGCCAAGCCACCATCCGCCAGCGCTTGTTCGTCGGTCCCAAGTCGCTGGATGTGCTCCACTCGGTCGAAGCTTCACTCTCCTCCGAGGAACGCAAGCTGCTGGGCGAAAGCGCGAAGGGGCCAAATCTGGAAGGTCTGGTGGACTTCGGCGAGTACCTGGGCTTCATCGCCCGTCCCATCTTCCTCTGGCTCAAGTGGACGCACGACCACTGGATCGCCAACTGGGGCTGGAGCATCATCATCCTCACCCTCATCATCAACGTGGCGTTGTTCCCGCTCAAGCTGACCAGCATGAAGTCGGCGCTGAAGATGCAGAAGATCGCCCCGCAGATGCGCGCCCTCCAGGAGAAATACAGCAAGTACAAGCTCAACGACCCCAAGCGCGCGGGCATGAACGAGGAACAGTGGGCGCTCTACAAAAAGGAAGGCGTCAACCCGGTGGGCGGGTGCATCCCCATGCTGTTGCAGATCCCCTTCCTGTTCGCCTTCTACACCGTGCTCACCGTGGCCATCGAGCTGCGCCAGGCCCCCTGGCTGTGGTGGATCAAGGACCTGGCGGCGCCGGATCCGTATTACCTGCTGCCCATTGCTTTCGTGGGCTCCATGTTCATCCTGCAGAGGCTGACGCCGCAGGCTGGCATGGACCCCATGCAGCAGAAAATGATGAACATCATGATGCCGGTGATGCTGGGCTTCGTGAGCTTCAACCTGGCTTCCGGACTTTGCCTGTACTGGACGGTGGGCAACGGGATCGGCATCGCCCAGCAACTGGTGGTAAACCGCACCGCCTTCGGCCGGGAGATACGCGCCGAAATCGAAAAGCGGGCGCAAAAGAAAAAATAGCCGCCAGCACTCGGCCCTCAGCAGTCAGTTGTGCGTCGTATAATCCCCCAACTGGCAACTGGCAACTGGCAACTGGAAACTGAACATGTCCATTCCCGACAAGATCGCTGCCGCCCGAAAGATCGAAGAGTTCCTGCAGGGACTAGCGCAGAACGGCGGCTTCCGCCTGCGTTATCGCATCGTCGTGGATCCGCCCATGCCCGAAGAGCGCGACTGGGAGCATCCGGAAATCATGGTGGACCTGTCCGGCCCGGACAGCTCCCTGCTGCTCGAGCGCGGAGGCGAATTGCTGCGCGCCCTGGAGCACGTGGCCGTGCGCATGCTGAAGCTGGAGTTGGAGGAGCACGAGAAGGTCAGCTTCGACTGCCTGAATCACAAGGCCCTCCGCCTGGAGGAACTGAAGCTGTCCGCGGGCGTGGCCGCCGAGCGCGTGCTCAAGAGCGGGCAACCTTACCAGTTCGGCCCCATGTCGTCGCGCGAGCGGCGCGTGCTCCACCTGGCCTTGCGCGATTTTCCCGACCTGCGCACCGAGAGCGCGGGAGAGCCTCCGCGCCGCGGGGTCGTCATCTATCCCAAGAACTACACCCCGCCCAAGGCCACGCGGCCCTCCTTCAGCCTGCGCCGCCGGCGCTAGCTCTTGCGGTCCGGTGGTGAAGGCGGGGCTGGAAGTGGCGCAGTTCCACCGCAAGATCGACCGCATCTACGAGCAGATGCAGGCCAGCTCCGCCAAAATGGAGCGGGACAAACGCTCCGCCGACCCCGGACGCAATACCATATGTGTAGTTCAGGATTACGCCGTCACTTCGCGTAGCCTTCCGGTCCTGACGTCGTACACAAAACCGCGAACCGGGATGGTCGTGGGCACCCAGGGGTGCAGTCGCACTTTCTGCACCTGTTCCCGAACATTGGCCTCAACGTCCGAAAAGGCGTGGAAGTGGCTGGGCACCACGACCGCGGCGCCGGACTGCTCGCGCAGCCGCCGGCTCAGATCGGAGTCCTCAAACGTCAGCATGCCGCAGTCCGTGTGGTTGATCACCATGAATTCCTGCGTCCCCAATAGGTGATGCGAGATGATCAGCGAGCGTAACGCATCCTCGGTGACAATACCTCCCGCGTTGCGGATGATGTGGGCATCGCCGGTCTTCAGGCCCAGCGCCGCCTCCACCGTCAGCCGCGCGTCCATGCAGGCCACGATGGCCAGTTTGCGCGCCGGTGGCATCGTCAGGCCTCCCAGGTTGAATTTCTGCGCGTATCGTTCGTTGGCTTCCAGCACTTCATTAGTCACGCTCATGAGTTTGCAACTCCCTTGGGCCGGTTTCGTGTCGGCCCACAAGAATGGATGCCCCGGCCGGAGCGCGGTTCCACGAATTCCGGGCAGCCGTTAGAATTGCAGGGACGAGCCGAAACGAGGTCTGGAGATGCTTCGAGGCAAGAAAGTAGCAGTGGTAGGGCTGGGCAAGCTGGGCGAGGCCTTGGTAACCGGTCTGCTGCGCCAGGGCGAGCAGCAGCGCACGGACATTTCCGGCAGCGTGGGCCACGAGCGCTCGCTGGCGCGTGTGCGCGAAAACCTTGGCATCGAAGCCACGCTCGACAATCGCGCCCTCGTCCAGGGGCGGGACATCGTGCTGCTGGCCGTGAAACCGCAGAACATGGACCGGG
>CAZXVY010000069.1:0-10436 GCA_964644115.1 uncultured Terriglobales bacterium | reverse complement strand
AGCGCCACGCCCAGGAGGATGCACTGCGATTCGTCGCGCCGCTCAATCGTTCAACAGGGGTTCGCGCTGCGCCCCGTGCCAGTAGCGGAGAATGTCCACGCGGTTTCCCTCCGGGTTGACACGGTAGAAAATAAGGTAGGGACGGGAGACGAGCTTGCGCACGCCGGGGCGCTGGGGATAGGGCGCGCCGAGCAGTGGAAAGTTTTCCAGGATGGCCACGCGGTCGATGAGCGCATGGCCGATGCGTTCCGCAGTTTTGGGATCGTGCTTGGCGATGTGGCGAACGGCTGCCGCCAGGTCCGCGATGGCCTGGGGCGAGAAAATTATTTGGCAGCCCATGAAGCCACCAGCTTGTGCGCGTCGGGCATCGGCACGCCCCGGCCCGCATCCAAGTCGCGGATGGCCTCGTCGAGCGAGCGAAGAAGCTGTTGTTCTTCCTGCGCGCTCAGGGCGGGCGCGGTCTGGGAATTCAGCCAGAGCGAGAGGGCGATCTTCTCGTCATCGCGCAGGCGGGTGACGGCTTCCTGAACTTCCATCAGCGTGCTCATGCCGCAACAATAACGAGCCTTTGGGCTTCCGCAAACAGGAATTTCGGGAAGGGGGGCGAGATCGTCGCCAGCGGCGGTTCCGGTGCTGGATGCCAGGCGCCAGCCTGTTCACGCCTTGATGTCGCGCGCCTGAAACGCCGCCGCGCCGTTCCTTTTCCTGCCGTTCCTTTTCCTTGTCTCACGCCAGCACGCAACCCCATGCTGCGCGCGCTTCGTTTTGAACGGTCGGCCTGAAATTCGATGAGCGGTCTGGAGCACTGAAGACGATGCACATCATCACGCGCAAGCGGTTGAACGAGTTCGCGGCCCGGCATCCGATAGCGGCGAGCGGGCTGGCCCATTGGTATCGGGCGCTGAAGAAGAATCATTTTGCCAGCTTTCCCGAATTGCGGCGCGCGTTTCCGCACGCGGATCAAGTCGGCGGGCTGACGGTGTTCAACATTGGCGGCAACAAGGCTCGCTGGATCGCCGCGATGCACTACAATCGCCGCAAGGTTTACATTCGGGCCGTGCTGACCCACGCCGAATACGACGCGGGCAAATGGAAAGAGAAATAGTCATGTCCACAGCTCAAATTGAAAAAGCATTCGCCGTGTGGCCGCAGATTGAGCCGACCTTGCGCGTGCCGCACAACGACCGGGAATACCGTCGGCTCGTGAAGTTGCTGGACCGGCTCATCGACGAAGTGGGCGAGGACGAGGACCACCCGCTCGCCTCGATGATGGAAGTCCTCGGTGTTCTTATCGAAAAGTACGAGGACGAGCATGTGGCCGAACTCGCCTGAGCGGGGCCGAACTCGCCTGAGCGGGGTTCTCACAATCGCCACTAACGCCGATTCCGGTGCTGGATACAGTGCGCCAGCCCGTTCCCGCCTTGATGTCGCGCCCTTGAAACGCCGCCGCGCCGAGGATGAACACTGCCAGCGCCACAGAACTTCCACCGCGCGCGCGTGGAGCTGCAAGGGCGGCGGCTCGCGAGGACGCTCGCCCCACTCACTTCCGCCTCGTGCGCGAGGGACCGCTCCCACAGAGTTTTTGACCACGGATGGCCCAGGGCGGCTGACGCCGCAACCAAAGAAGATAACCGCAAAGAACGCAAAGAACGCAAAGAGCCTTCAGTGAAAGAAATTTACTCTGCGTTCTATGCGTTCTTTAGCGGTTAAAAAATTTGTGCCGCCTGCACAAACTTTCACACGTAGTAGTACGGATTTCACGGATTGGGACGGGAGCACTCTTCCTCAACATCCCAATCAATCCTGTAGTTCCGAGAGTAAGAGTAAGATTAAGAGTAAGAGTAAGAACTTGATTCGCCCGTTTGATTCTGCGGCAGTGGTTCCCCCTGCCCCGCGTCAGGACGACCCTGCCGTGAATTCGATAATCCTTCGCAACGTCGTCGCGGGCCGGAAGCCGGTGAATTGCTCCAGCTTGTCCACGACCGGCCGGCGGCGCCGCATGTCCTCGAAACCGGGCGGGTAAGCCTCGCCATACGGCACGCGCTCGATGGCGGAGGAGGACCCGAGTGACTTGATGACCCGGCGCGCGAGTTCCGCGATGCTCACCTCCTCAGTGCCTCCCACGTTGAACACCTGCCCGAGCGCCGCCGGAGTCCGTTGCAGCCGCACCAGCGCCTCCACGGCGTCGGCCACGGAGCAAAAGCAGCGTGTCTGCGTCCCGTCACCGAATACGCGCAGGGGCGTTCCCGCCCTGGCCGCCGCGATGAACCGCGGCAGGACCATCCCGTAGCGACCGGTCTGGCGCGGGCCGACGGTGTTGAACAGCCGGGCGATGACCACTGGCAACCCCTTTTCCCGCGCGTAGGCCAGCGCCAGGAATTCATCCATTAACTTCGAGCAAGCGTAACTCCACCGCCCGACGTGCGGCGGGCCGATGATCAAATCATCCTCTTCGGAGAAGGCCTCGCGATGGCTGCGGCCGTACACTTCCGACGTCGAGGTGAACAGCACCGGCGTCGCGCACTGGCAGGCCGCCTCGAGCACCGCCTCGGTTTCGCGCAAGTTCGTCTGGAGCGTCCGCACCGGCGATTGCACGACCAGTTCGACTCCAACGGCCGCCGCAAGGTGGTAAATGCAACGTGCTCCGGCCGTCAGTTCCGCCAGCCCTTCGCATTGGGAAACCATCGCTTCGATGGTTCTCAATCCCGAATGGCCCGCGACCGCGCGGAGATTGTCCCAGGTTCCCGTCGAACAGTCGTCGATCACGACCACTGACTGGCCCTCGGCCAGCAGGCGCTCGACCAGGTGCGAGCCGATGAACCCGGCCCCGCCCGTAACCAGGATGTGCGTGGCGTTGCTCATGCGGATGGGCGCGGAGCGTGAAGCGTGAAACGTAAAACGTAAAACGTAAAACGTAAGAGAGGAGCGGACGTTGGAATCCAATCCGGCGCCCCTGCCGCGCTTACGTTTTGCGTTTTACGTTTTACGTTCCCCTTCTCACTCCAGCGCCTTCGCGATCCCTTCCGCCAGCCGCTGCCGATAGTCCGACGTCGAAATCTTCCGCGCTTCCTCCGGATTGGTGAGGTAGCCGCCTTCGATCAACACGGCCGGCCGGTTCTGACCCCGCAGCACGCCGAGGAACCGCGCCCGGCCCACCTCGCGATCAATCGCTCCAACCTCGCTCAACAGCGAGCGGTGCAGCACCGTGGCGAGGTGGAGGTTTTCGTCGTCAAAGGCGTTGTTCGGATGCCACTCGCGCACGTCATCGCTGAACCCGCGATTCAGGCTGGACGGCATGCCCGTCGGCGCCAGGCAGTAGGTCTCGATGCCCGCCAGCTTGCCGTTGCCGGAGCCCGAATTGAAATGAAGGCTGAGAAACAACCCGGCATTGGCCTGCTCGGCCACCGCGACGCGATCCGCCAGCGACAGGAACGTGTCGTTGGTCCGCGTCATCACGACGTTCCATCCTTTGGCCCGCAGCAGGCGTTCGAGGCGCCTGGCCCAGTCGAGCGCGTAATGTTTTTCGTACTCGCTGTTGACGCAGCTGATTGTGCCGCTGTCCTTGCCGCCGTGGCCGGCGTCGATCACGATGGTCCGGTTGCCTTGCGGCAATTTCCAAGCCCGCCCGGCCAGCGGTTGCAAGGTCTTGCGCGCATCCACCGCATGCACGTAAGGGAGCCCTTGGATCAAGCGCGGCGCGAAGCCCAGCCAGAAATCGAGGCCGCCAAACCGCAGTGTCTGGCTGCCCAATTGGATCGACATCGTGCCATTGCTCGTCAGGAGCTGGTAAGTCGCCTCGAGGCCGCCGTTCAACCGACGCGGCTTCTCGATGCCGTTGAACTGGCTCCAGCTTTCCAACGGAATCCACGCGTTGACCCAGTTGGAAGGCCACGCGGGCGGCGCCGGCGCCGGGCCGGGCGGTGAAGGCGCAACCGGGGTCGATACCGGCACCGGGTCGAGCGGCGCCGGCGGCGCGACCGCCATCGGTTCGGGCACGGGAGTGGAGGCCGCGACCGGAACAAACCTTGTGCCCGTGGACGAACCGGTTGCACAACCAGCCAACACCCACGCCGCGACCACCGGAATCACCAGACGCCAAAGCTTCGGCACGCCGCGTATTGTGCGAACGCGCCCGCCGCAGACAAGCAACATGTGGCGTCCATCGGCAGTTCGCAGCGCGGGCTGAGGGGCCAGCTCGGATTCACTCACCGGCTGAAAGTGGAGTCCGGAGAGCCTTGTCGTCGTGAATTCGAGATAAAGCCTGGAAACACGCGGACCAAGTTATGTGTTTAGCGTAGCTGCGACCGTGAGGTCGCGGTGCGGGGACGCAGAAGGTTGAGCACCGGTATTGTTTTCGTTGCCGCTTGATAATTCAGCCCGCGACCTCACGGTCGCAGCTACATTAAACAGATTTGGACAAGGCTGCGCGCCCTTCCTTTTTGTGCCGGGTCTTGCTGAGCGTGAAGACACTTGCCGCACGACACGCGTCGCATTCATAGTTCCCGGCGTGACGCACCCGTGTCCCTCCGGTTTGCCGTGAGAATCCTCGTCGCCATCACCGGGGCAAGTGGCGCGCTCTACGCCCAGCGCCTGCTCGACAACCTCGACCCGCAACAACACGAGATTCACGTTGTCCAGAGCAACTACGCCCATACCGTCATCCATCAGGAACTTCCCGGCGGCCTGCGACTGCCTCCCGGCGCGCAGTCCCACGGCCTCAAAAGCATGAACGCGCCGTTTGCCAGCGGCTCGAACCCGGTCGATGCGATGGTGGTCATCCCCTGCACGATGGGCACCCTGGGCCGCATCGCCCATGGGTTCAGCGAGGACGTGCTGTTGCGCGCCGCGGACGTCACGCTGAAGGAGCGCAAGCAACTCATCCTCGTTCCGCGCGAAACGCCGTTGAGTCTGGTCCACGTCCGGAACTTCGAACTGTTGTTGCTTGCGGGCGCGACGATTCTGCCGGCCAATCCTTCCTACTACACGCGGCCGAAAACCATCGAGCAGGTCATCGACACGGTGGTGGCGCGCGTGCTCGATCACCTGGGCATTCCGCAGAAACTGGCGCCGCGCTGGCAGGAAGAGGAGGATTGAACTTCCCGGGCGGGCTTCTACTCTTGGCGCCATGCCTGATACGGACATTGACGTGAAGTATGTCGCCCACCTGGCCCGTCTTGGACTCACACCGGAGGAGGAGCGCAAGTTCGGCGCGCAACTCGGACAGGTGCTCGGCTACATCGAAAAGCTGCGCGAGGTGGACGTCAGCGCCGTCGAGCCGACCGCCCACGCCGTTCCGATGGTAAACGTGACTCGCGCCGACGAGATTGGCCCCTCGCTCCCGAACGAAGAGGCGCTTCGCAATGCCCCGGCCAAGGCCGGCGGGCTGTTCATCGTCCCGAAAATCGTCGAGTGATCGCCTCGCGCGCCGTCCCTTCTCCGCACCATTCATGCTGAACCGACTTACTCTGTCTGAACTGACCGCCCGGCTCGCCAAACGCGAAGTCTCCGCTCGCGAGGCCACGCAGGCCTGTCTCGATCAAAGCAGGCGCGTCGATGGCCGCGTGCAGGCTTTTCTGAGCCACGACGCCGAAGATGCCCTGGCCCAGGCCGCCGCCGCCGACAAAGCCCTGGCGTGCGGGGCGACTCACGCTCAACGGCCGCTGCTGGGCGTGCCCATCGCGCTGAAGGACGTATTGGCCGTCAAGGGCCACCCGCTGGGCTGCGCATCGAAGATTCTTTCTGGCTTCATCTCGCCCTACGACGCGACCGCCGTGGAGAAGTTGAAGGCCGCCGGCGCGGTGCTGTTCGGCAGGCTGAACATGGATGAATTTGCGATGGGCAGCTCGACCGAGAATTCGGCCTACTTCACCACGCGGAACCCGTGGGACCAGACGCGCATCGCTGGAGGTTCGTCGGGCGGTTCGGCGGCCGCGGTCGCGGCCGACGAGTGCATCGCCGCGTTGGGCACCGACACCGGAGGGTCCATTCGCCAGCCCGCGTCGCTGTGCGGTTGCGTCGGGCTGAAGCCCACTTACGGGCGGGTGTCCCGCTACGGTCTTGTGGCGTTCGCATCGTCGTTGGACCAGATCGGCCCGTTGACGAAGGACGCGCGGGACGCCGCCACGATGCTGGGCGTCATCAGCGGCCACGACCCGCGCGATTCGACGAGCGTCGACACGCCGGTGCCGGATTACGCCGCCACGCTTGGGGAAGGCATCAAGGGCCTGAAGCTGGGGTTGCCCAAGGAATACTTCATCCATGGCATCGATCCGGAAGTCAACGCCGCGGTGCAGACGGCCGTGAAGCAGCTTGAAAAGCTCGGCGCCGAAATCGTCGGCATCTCCCTGCCGCATACCGAATACGCGGTCGCGACCTACTACATCGTGGCGACCGCCGAGGCTTCGGCGAACCTGGCGCGCTTCGACGGCATCCGCTACGGACTGAGGGTCGATGGCGCCGACCCGACCGCGCTGTACACCAAGACGCGGGGCGCGGGATTCGGGGCCGAGGTGAAACGGCGCATCATTCTGGGCACTTACGTGTTGAGCAGCGGTTACTACGACGCCTACTATTTGCGCGCGCAAAAGGTGCGCACGCTCATCCGGCAGGACTTCCTCAAGGCCTTCGAGACGGTCGACGCCATCGTCACACCGACTTCGCCGACTGCAGCCTTCAAAGCCGGAGAGAAAACGGATGATCCGATGCAGATGTATCTGTCGGACATCTTCACCATCTCCTGCAACCTGGCCGGCATCTGCGGCGTAAGCTTGCCCTGCGGCTTCACCACGAATCCCAAACTCCCCATCGGCCTGCAGATTCTTGGCAAGCCGTTTGGCGAAGCGACGATGCTCCGCGTGGCGCACGCCTTCGAGCAGGCGACCCACTGGGGCCGGGACCGGCCGGCCCTGGGCTGAAGTTCAAGCGGGGCCGCCGGCTGCCGCTCGCTTCCGACTCCTTCTTCCCCTTGGGGGAGAAGGCCGGGATGAGGGGGTTGCCCGGCGGCGAGAACGACGCCAATTGCAATCGGGGGCCTCCTGCCCCCTCATCCCAACCCTCTCCCTCGATGGGGGGTATGTGTTTAGCGTGCCGCCAGGAACGCCGGGGAGCGCACGCGGCCCGCGTGCCGAATCCGGCGGCTCGCCGGATTCTCGTTCCTCAAACTTCCTCGCGTCCCAAGTTGAAGAGTGTGGAACGAAGTTTTCGGCGAGCCGCCGAAAACGGCATGCCAGCGGCATGCGCTCCCCGCTAAACACGTACGATGGGGGAGAGGGAGTTCGGATGCAGTTCGCGCGGATTTCGTGGCGCACGAATTCTGCAGCCTTGCCGGCGTGGTCAGTTCCTGACAGTCTCCGCGCATGAATACCAAGCGCCTCATCCTCGCCATCATCGTCATGTCCGTTGCCGTCTTCCTCACCAATTTCCTGATTCACGGCGTGTGGTTGCAGAACACTTACAAGGAAACCATGAGCCTGTGGCGGACAGAATCAGAGATGAATGCGCGATTCGGCTGGATGTTGCTGGGGCAGTTCCTGTTTGCATCCACCTTCACCGCCATTTGGGCCGCGGGCATTGCCGAGAGGCAGTGCGTCCGCTGTGCATGTTTCTACGGCGTCCTGATGGCTCTGTTCAGCCAAGCGGTGACCCTGATCAACTACGTGGTGATGCCGTTGCCACCGAGCCTGGCTGTCAAGTGGTTCGTCGCAGGTGTCGTGCAGGGAGTGCTGATGGGCCTGCTGGTGTACTTCGTTTACAAACCGAAGCCGGCGGAATCCAAATCGACGGAGCAACAAACCGCGCCAACCGCCGTTTAGAACGGTTGCCAAAAGTCCTTTCCGAAATGGTGGGCGGCGCCCTGCCGGGTGCCGTGGCAAACCGGCAGGTTTGCCCCACCATTTCGGAAAGGACTTGGGCGCATCTCACTTTCTGGCGAGCTCAAATGGATCGGTTGGTTTGTGGGGCTGAGGGCCGGCCAGCCTGAAAGGCTGCAATAATCCAGCCCAGGGCAACGCCCTGGGATGGCGTATCCCCAACGCCTCGTGAGCCCTGAAGGGGCGAAATCATCCACGCCAGCCATCGGGATTGGCGAGGTTTTTATTGCGCCCTTTCAGGGCTTGGTCAGGTCGGACCGGCGATTCCCAGGGCGTTGCCCTGGGCTGGATTATTTGGCCCCTTTGGGGCATCTCAGAAACTGAGATGCACCCAACGGACATTTGGCAATCACTCTTGCCTCGACGCCCATCGCACGTTGGTTTAAGGAGTCGGTCCTATGACAACCAAAGCAAAACCCATGCCTGACGGAAAAGAAAATCCGACGCCCTACTTGTGCTGCAAGGACGCGGCTGGGGCCATCGAGTTCTACAAAAAAGCCTTTGGCGCCACGGAACTGATGCGTATGGCGGATCCCGCCGGAAAAGTCTGCCACGCGGAAATCAAGATTGGCAACGGGCCGATCATGCTGGCCGACGAGTGCCCGGAAATGAGCTGGCGCAGTCCGCTATCGCTCGGCGGCTCGCCGGTGGGCCTGCATGTTTACGTGGAGGACGTGGACGCGCTGGCCACCCGGGCGGTCGGCGCGGGCGCGAAGCTGGTGCAGCCGGTAAAGGACCAGTTTTACGGCGACCGGAGTTGCAAGCTGGTGGATCCGTTTGGGCACGTCTGGTTCTTCGCGACGCACAAGGAAGACTTGTCGCCCGAGGAAATCGGGAACCGGGCGGCGGCGTTGTTCGCGCAGAAGTGAGGTATGTGTTATGAAAACGACCTGTCTCTTTCCATTCGGGTCGTGCAGGCGCTGGGTGGCAGCCGCGGTCCTCCTGGCTTGCACGACGGCTTTTTCGCAACCGACTTCTCCCACCATCTCGTCCGTCCGCCTCGACGGCACGAACATTACCGCGACCGTGCGCGTGCCGTCCGGCGTGCGCAAAGTGACGCTCGAATGTCGCGACCGGCTCGGCGCCGGCTCGTGGGAGCCGCGTGCCGTCTCGCGGCTCGACGGCGCCGGCGGCACGCTCACATTCAGCCTGCCGCGCTCGCGCCCGTTCGAGGTAATGCGCGTGCGCGCCGACGCCACGGAACCGCTGCCAGAGTCGTTTTTCTCGGGCACGAATCAGTTCTACGGCGGGACTGCCGGCGGCCCTGGGCCGGGCCCGGGCGTCCTGGACATGCTCGGCCCCGGCGCGACGCCGCCTGGTCAAAACCAGAGTCCGTCGCGGGAGGTCGTCGAGTCGGACATCTGGAAGATTCGCGGGCAAACGCTTTACTTCTTCAACCAGTTCCGCGGCCTGCAAGTCATCGACATCGGCAACCCTGACGCCGCGGTGGTTCGCGGCACTCTCGATTTGCCGGCGGCGGGTGAGGACTTGTACTTGCTCGGCGCCAACCACGTCGTACTTCTGGCGCGCAACGGCTGTTCCAGCGACGAAAGCCAGGTCGTCATCGCGGCCGACAACGCCGGCACACCCTCGGTCGTCGCGCGGCTGCCGGTGAAGGGTTACATCGTGGAAAGCCGGCTGGTCGGCACCGCGCTCTACGTCGCTTCGCAAGCTCTCCGCTCCGTGGCCGGCAGCACCAACTCGATCTGGGAGTGGGGCACGCTGGTCTCCTCGTTCGATCTGGCGGATCCCGCCGCGCCCGTTGCCCGCGGCACGCTGTGGAATTCGGGCTACGGCAACGTGGTGACCGCCACCGACGTGCTGCTCTTCGTGGTCACGCAGGATCCCGCAAACTGGTGGCAATCGATCGTCCGCAGCATCGACATCACGCAGCCGGACGGAACGATGCACGCCTACGAATCGATTCGCACGGCGGGCCGCGTGCCGGACAAATTCAAACTCAGGTGGGACGGCGGAATCTTCACCTCAATCTCGGAGGACTGGCGATCCACGTCCACCCGGCGCGTGACAACCAAACTGGAAACGTTCCGCCTGCCCGACCCGCGCTCGCTCGGGCCGGCCGGAGTGATCAAACTCGGTGAACTGGAACTGGGCGCCGGCGAACAGCTTCACGCGACGCGGTTCGACGGCGACCGCGCTTACATCGTCACCTTCTTCCGCATCGACCCGCTCTGGGTCGTGGACTTGTCGAACCCGTCGGCGCCGCGCATCGCCGGGAGCGTCGACGTGCCGGGCTGGTCCACGTTCATCCAGCCGCTGGGCAACCGGCTGGTCACCCTGGGCGTCGAGACCGGTCGCGTGGCGGTGTCGCTTTTCGACGTGGCCAATGCTGCCGCGCCCGCCCTGCTGAGCCGCGTGCGGCTCGGAGAGAACTATTCCTGGAGCGAGGCCAACTGGGACGAGAAAGCCTTCACGGTCCTGGAGGAATCCGGCTTAATCCTCGTGCCCTACACCGGCAACACGACCAATGGCTATGCCTCGCGCGTGCAATTGATCGACCTGAATGCGACCTCGCTCGTCGCCCGAGGCGTGATCGAGCAGCAGTTC
>CAZXVY010000068.1:0-10496 GCA_964644115.1 uncultured Terriglobales bacterium | reverse complement strand
CAGTTGACGCGCGTGGGCATCCAGCGAATAATCTCCCGCCATGACCGAGACGCCCAAGCCGCCCGCTCCGCCGCCGCCGGGTGAGGAAACCGCCTTCCAGTTCAGCGGCTACGCGGAGGGCACAGCAGCTCGCACGATTCCCGACGGCGTGGGCTTCTGGCCGCGCGTGGGCGCCCGCTTGATCGACACGCTGATCCATTCGGCGGTCGCGATTGGGGCCGGGATGTTGCTGAGGGCCGTAATGGTTCCCGCCCCTGCGACCGCGGTGGACCTCAACACCCTTGCGGGAAGGTTGGCCGGCGCCTCACCCATGAATTTTCTGGTGGGGTTTCTCGGCTTCGCGGCCTACCACACGATTTGCGAAGGGCTGCACGGCAGCTCGCTGGGGAAACTTCTCCTGGGGCAGGTGGTGGTGACCGACCAGGTGCGGCCGTGCGGGCTGCGCGCCGCCTTCATCCGGTCGTTCGCCTACCTTGCCGACATCCTGTTTTTTGGCCTGATTGGATATCTGTCCATGCGCAGAACGCGCCTGCAAAAGCGCTTCGGCGACAACTGGGCGGGCACCTTCGTCGCCCACCGCGCCCAGGTCCCGATCAGCACGCTGCGCGGCCGGTTCGGAGGCGTCCTGGCCCTGGCGCTGGCGGTAGATTCGGCCATCTTGATGGCCTATCTTGCGATCAAGATGAGATAAAGGCAGTTGCCAGTGGTCAGTTGCCAGCGGTCAGGGGCCAGTTGTCAGAGTGATGCCTCAAGACGAAACATCCGCGTTCATCCGCGTAGATCCGCGGTAAGGGTCTTCGCGGTTAGAGAATCTTTTTCCCGAACAACGACAGCGTGAGCTCCACCGCCAGGTCCGCCGTACGGTTGTGCTCGTCAATGACGGGGTTGACCTCGACAATCTCGAAGCTGGTCATACGGCCGTGGTCGGCGATGATTTCCATGGCCAAGTGGGCCTCGCGGTAGGTGGCGCCGCCGCGCACCGGAGTGCCCACGCCGGGCGCGTCCTCGGGATCGATCCAGTCCATGTCCAGGGAGACGTGATAGCCGGCAGTGCCGCGCCCCGCCATGCGCAGCGCTTCTTCGATGATGGTGCGCATGCCGCGTTCGTCAATGTCGCGCATGGTGAAGACTTTCACCCCGGCCTTGCGCACGTTGGCTCTCTCCACGGCGTCAATGTCGCGCACCCCCACCAGCACGCAGTTCTCCGGGGCGACCTTGGGCGAGAAGCCGAAGATGTTGCCCAACTCCGCCGGGCCCAGTCCCATGATGGCGGCCAGCGGCATGCCGTGCACGTTGCCGCTGGGCGAGGTTTCGGGAGTGTTGATGTCGGCGTGGGCGTCAATCCACAGCAGGCCGATCTTCTGGTTCTGCCGGCGATGGAACTCGGCCACCGCGGCCACCGTGCCCGCGGCCACCGAGTGGTCCCCGCCCAGCACGATAGGCGTCTTGCCGGCCTCCAGCGTCTTCAGCACCAACTCGGCGTGCTTGGTGCAGGTGGCGGTGATCTCCTTCAGGTACTTGGCGCGCGGATCGCCTTCCTTCTTCTGTTCAGGGATGGCCACGGCAATGTTGCCGGCATCTTCCACCACGTGGCCCAGGGCCTCCAGCCGCGCTTCCAGGCCGGCTACCCGCACCGCCGACGGCCCCATGTCCACCCCGCGGCGCGACTGGCCGAGGTCGAGCGGAACGCCAATCACGCGGATCTTCCGCGGCGAAACACTCGGTGTTGTGCTTGCAGTTGCCATAAAATTCAAAATTAAAAATGCAAAATGCAAAACAAAGTGGAAAAGAGCCATGAGTCGACATTCTGCCCATTTTGCATTTTTAATTTTCCCTTTTGCATTCTATGGGTACAACCGGTTCAGCATCCTGGCAAACGGGATGGTCTCGCGCACGTGCTCCAGGCCGCACACCCATCCCACTACGCGTTCGATGCCCATGCCGAAGCCGCCGTGGGGCACGCCGCCGTACTTGCGCAGGTCGAGATACCACTTGAAGGCGGCCTCCGGCAGTCCGTGCTCGCGGATGCGCTTCACCAGGAGATCATACGACCCGATGCGCTGCGATCCGCCGATGATTTCGCCGCAACCCTCGGGCGCCAGGACATCCACACACAACGCAAGGTCGGGGCGATCGGGGTCGGGCTCCATGTAGAACGCCTTCACCTTGGCCGGATAGCGGTGCACCATCACCGGCTTGTCGAACAATCCGGAGAGATAGGTTTCGTCGGGCGAGCCCAGGTCGCCGCCGTATTCGAAGCGCGATTCGAGCGCGCCCTTGGCGTGCCCTTCCTGCAACAGCTTTACCGCCTCGTCGTAGGTGATGCGCGGAAACGGCGCCACCACTTTTTCCAGCTTGCTGAGGTCGCGGCCCAGGGTCTCGAGGTCGGCGCGACGCCGGTCCAGGCAGCGCTTCACGATGAAGGCGACAAAGTTCTCGGCCAGCTCCATCAAATCCTCAAGCGTGGCGTAGGCCACTTCCGGCTCCACCATCCAGAATTCGGTGAGGTGGCGGCGCGTCTTGGATTTCTCCGCGCGGAACGTAGGCCCGAATGAGTACACCTTGCCCAGCGCCATGGCCGTGGCTTCGATGTAGAGCTGCCCCGACTGCGTGAGGAAGGCCTGTTCGTCGAAGTAGTCCACGGGGAAGAGCGTGCTGGTGCCTTCGCAGGCCGCGGGGGTGAGGATGGGAGGATCGGTGAGCACGAAGTCGCGCTCGTCCAAGTAGTCGCGCGCCGCCTTGATGATCTCCGCCCGCAGCCGCAGGATGGCGGTCTGCCGGGGCGTGCGCACCCAGAGGTGGCGGTGGTCCATGAGGAACTCGACGCCGTGCTCTTTGAGGGAGATGGGGTAGGGGTCGTCTTCGGGGACGCGCTGCACCACCTCGACGTCGCTTACGTCCAGCTCGAAGCCGCCGGGCGCGCGTTGGTCGGCGCGCACCTTGCCGCGCACAATCACGCTCGACTCCTGGGTGAGGCCTTTGACCGTCTCGAAAACTTCCGGCGAGACGGCATTTTTTGCCACCACCCCCTGCATCACTCCGGAGCCGTCGCGAAAAATGGGAAACAAGAGCTTGCCGCTCTCGCGCAGGTTGTAGAGCCATCCGCGCACCGTGACGGTTTCGCCTTCGTGGCGTCCGGCCCGCACGATGCTGGTGAGTGGGGCGGGCATGGTTCTAACCGCCCGCCTGCTGCGCGGTGGCGCGTGCAGCGGCTTCCAGGCGTTCGAAAGCCGCCGCCATGCCTTGCTGGATGTTGGGGCGGCCGTCGCCGTCAATCTCCAGGAGGATGGCCGGAACCTGGGGCGCGGAAGTCATCAGCGCCATGGCCTGCTTCCACTCGATGGTGCCTTCCCCCGGCCACAGGTGCGAATCCCGGTCCTGGTTGTTGTCGTGGACATGGGTGGAGCCGATGCGAGGCTTGAGCGACTCGAAATCCGCAGCCACCCCGCCCATCATGTGGGCGTGGCCCACGTCGAAGCAGATGCCCACATCATCCAGGTGGCTGGCGTGCAGAAACTCCAGCAGGCGCGCGGGCGTGGAAAGCTCGTTGGGGATGTTCTCCAGCAGCAGGGTAACGCCCAGCGGACGCGCGAAGGCGCGCAGATGCTCGAGGGCGGTCATGCCGGCCTCGAACTTGCGCTCGTCGAACGACTCGCCGCTCATGCCCATGTGCTGCACCAGGAAGCGGAAGGGCGCCTGCTCCGCTACTTCCAGGGCGCGCTTGATCTCGTCCATGGCTTCGATGAGGCGCTTCTTCTCGGTGTCGGCCACGTTAATGGGCGGAGCGCCCGAGCGTCCCCAGTCGTAATCGCTGAACATGGGCGAGTGCATGGAGTGGAGGGGGACGCCGGAATCCTTGAACCAGTTGGCGATCTCGCGCACGTGGGTGCGGTTGGAGTAGTCAAAGTGGCCGCGCGCGCAGAAGATCTCAATGGCTTCGGCGCCGGCGTCGGCCAAGCCTTGCAGCAGCCCGGGATGCAGCCGCTCCTTCACATAGACGTAGGTGGACATTGCTTTGCGCATGTCAGTACCCCACCGCCTTTCCGTTGTTGCGGGCGTCGCTGGCGCCTAACCGCTCGCCGGTCTGCGGATGAATGGCGATGCACTCGCCGTCGCCCCAGGACTCTTCTCCCCAGGTGGTCTTCCAGCGCAACTGGTGTCCCTTGGCCTCCAGCATCTTCACCGTGTCGGGCGAGAAGCGCCGGTTCTCCAGGAAGGCGGCGTCGGGCATCCATTGATGATGATAACGTGGAGCGTTCACTGCCTCCTGGATGTCCAATCCGTAGTCCAGCACACCCATCAGGACGTTGGCAACGGTGGTAATGATGGTGGGCCCGCCGGGCGATCCCAGCACCAGCAGCAGCTTGCCGTCCTTGAGCACCAGGGTGGGCGTCATGGCGGAAAGCGGGCGCTTGCCCGGCCCCACGGCGTTGGCTGCTCCCTGGATCAGGCCGTAAGCGTTGGGTACGCCTTGCTTGACGGCGAAGTCGTCCATCTCGTTGTTCATCAGGAAGCCCAAGCCATCCGCAGTGACGCGCGAGCCAAAACTGTCATTCAGGGTGGTGGTGACGGCCACGGCGTTGCCGGCTTCGTCCACCACCGAGTAATGATTAGTGTGCGCGGACTCGGCGACCGCAACCGGCTGCAACCCGGCCACGCGGTCGAGCTCGCTGAACACGCCTGCCGGACGCTTCAACCCGGTGCTCAATGTGGCGTGCTGGGGATCGATCTCCCGGCGCCAGGCGGCAGCGTAGCGCTTGTCAATCAATTGCGCGGCAGGAATCTGGGAAAAATCCGGGTCGCCGAGAAATTGCGCGCGATCGAAGAACGCCCGGCGGAAAGCTTCGGCGGTGAGGTGAATGGAATCCGCCGAGCGGTTGCCGAGCTGGGCCAGGTCGTAGCCTTCCAGGATGTTCAGTGCCTCCAGGAGGGCGATTCCGCCCGACGACGGCGGCGGCGCGCTGATGATCTCGTATCCGCGATACGTTCCACGAATGGGCTCGCGCTCCTTCACTTCGTAGGCCGCGAGGTCGGCTTCCGTAATCAGCCCTCCGCCGCGCTGCATCGCGGCGGCGAGTTCACGCGCCAGGGCGCCGCGATAGAAGCCGGAAGGATTTTTTGCGATGCGCTCCAAGCTGCGCGCCAGTTCGGGCTGGCGAAAGATTTCCTCCTGCTGGTAGTAGTTGCCGTCGCGCTGGAAGATGCGCCGTGAGGCCGGGAACTTTGCCAGGTGCTCGTCGCGCAGGTCCTCAGCGTCTTCGTAGGTCAGCGCGAATCCCTGGCGCGCCAGGCGAATGGCCGGCGCCATCACCCGCCGCAGCGGGAGCTTGCCCCACTTCTTCTGCGCGTAGGCGAGTCCTGCAACCGAGCCCGGCACCGCGATGGCGCGATAGCCGATCTCGCTGGACTTCTCGATCACGTTGCCCTCGGCGTCCAGATACATGTCGCGCGTGGCCGCGGCCGGAGCTTTTTCGCGGAAGTCGAGAAAGTGCACGCGACCGTCGGCAAAGCGCAAGAGCAGGAAGCCGCCGCCGCCCAGATTGCCCGCCTGAGGATGGACCACCGCCAGCGTAAATCCAGTGGCCACGGCCGCGTCCACCGCGTTGCCGCCGGCGCGCATCATCTCCACACCTGCCTGCGAGGCCAGTTCGTGCACGCTGGCCACCATCGCCTTCTGGGCGTGCGCCGGGCGCATTCCGGCAGCGGAAAGAGGCGCGGCAGCGGCCAGGATGAAGGCCGCAACCAGCAGCAAAATCAATGGCTTACGCAGGATTGGCATGGAGCACGAGTCCGCCGCGGGAAAGAGTGGACGCGACCGGAAGTTACGAGGCTAGCCCAGCCGCTGGGGGAGAGTCAAATTGTGCTTTCCTGGCTGGACGGGACGTGTTCAGTCAAGCCGCCGTTCACTGCGTCAGCTTCCAAACACCTTCTTCGCGAACCATGGAGAGGCTGGTCTCCCATTTCAGTTTGTTCTCATCCGTCTCCTCGCACACCACCACGGCCTCGTCGCCGGTTTCGGTGACGCTGAGGATGGTTACCTGCTCGCGAAGGTGAAAAAGGTGCTGGAAAAAATCACCGAGCTCCAATTGAAGAAAGTCGAGCCTCCTGCGATCGGCTGCGGCCAGGTGCGGCTTGACGGCCTCGAGGTTCCTGGCCTGGACCGCCTTGATGATGGCCAAGGCCACCTTGCCGGGGCCGGTTTCGGCGGCGTCGGCTCCCGTGAGCGTGGTGGGAGGTTTTCTGGAACTCCGCTGGATCGCGGCATCGAAGCTGGCGGTGTAGTGAACCCTCACTCCGTTGATGGTCACGCCATTCCCAAACACGAAGAGCCTGCCGGCAACCCGCTGATCGTCGAAAGCGGTGCGCTCAAACTCGCTGGTGATGAATTCAGCTTCGGATCCGCCGGAGAAGATCTCCCCGTACCGCTGAGTCTTATGTTCCCCGTCAAAGGTGACTTCCACGCGGTTCCGCCCGCCAGCTTCCTTCTCTTCGGACGAGGAGACTGCTTCCTCGGGGACGAAGAACCCGTCCTCCTGCTCGACAAAGGTAATGGGACCATCGCTCAGCACAACCCGCACGTCCTCCTTGCCGGAGATCGCGCGAGAAGGCTCGCGGAAGGCGTAGGCATGGCGCAGAGGGACGGTCTTCTCGCCCACGGTGAGGGTGCCAATGCCCTCGGTTGCGGTGGTCTGGGCGGCAGCCTCTGGAGTGCTCGTCCCCTCAGTATCGGATGCGGCGCTTGGGGACTCGGCCTCCGGGGCGTTTTTTCCGTCTTTATCAGCCAGCTTCCACACGCCCTTCACCAGCACCGTAGGGATCTTGCCGGGTGCTTTAAGGGCCGGCCCTTCCACCTCGACGATGGCAGTGTCGCCCGTCTGATTGACGCGCGTGACCTGCACCCCCTGAAACGCGTCGGCCATGAGTCCCATGGCCATGGCGCCAAAGCCGCCTTCCATGTCCGCAAACATCTGCGGGTTGGCGGCCAGCTTCTTCAGCGCAGCAAGGTCTTGAGCCAGCATCGCTTTGATGTATGCCGACGCAACCTGGCCGGGCCCGCTGGCGGCAGCGGCTGCGGCTTCCTCGGCCGTTGGAGGAACGCGGTTGGCGGCCTCAGTCGCCGCCGCGGCCGCTATTTGACCTTTGAGATCCGCCTGGCGCTGGATGGCGACATCAAAGGTGGCGGTGTAATGGTAGGTGTATCCCGAGAACTCGCGCGGCTCGGGCATGAAGAGCGTGCCGGCCACCCGTTGGTCGTCGAACACCGTGGGCTTGAACTCATGCTCGCCGTAGAGCGCCATTTGCAGCCGGTCGAACCCGCTGTGATAGAGCTCCCCGGTATGCGCGTTGGCTTCCATGTCCAACCGGGCCACCACTCCGCTCACTTTGCCGGCCAGCCCCCTGCTCATGATTGCGGAGTCGCTGATGAGCTCGTCCACCGTCGCCGGGACATCGCTCAGGATAATGCGAATCTCTTCCTTCTTTTCGTCCATGAACGCCGGGCCGCGGATGGCGTAGACGTATCGCAGATGTATGGCCTTGCCGTTGACGGTGACGGTGCCGATAGTTTCTGGGGCCGGCGCGGTGGCCTGGGCCGCCGCCTCTGTTTTTCCCGCCTGTCCAAAGACCCCAGGCACGGCCAGCGTCAGCAGGGTGGCGGCAACAACGTTGGTGACTACCTTCATGGCGGAGCCTCCACCTTTGATGTGTGATGTGCGATCTGCGATGTTCAAAGCGTGGCTTCACACATCGCATATCAAACATCGCACATCAAACATTTTCTTCATTCACTTGGTCAGTATCCATTTGCCTTCGATGAGCTTGACGGGAATCTTCGAGGAAGACTTGCCTCCCTGCACCTTGGCCATGACCACCACTACGGCGCTGTCCCCGGTCTGCGAGACGGTCACCACTTCAGAACCGGGCTCAAACATCAGGGAAAGAAAACTCATCATCTCGTCGCCCTGGGGGCCGTCGAGGTCCGCGGCCATGTCGGGGGTGACCATTGCTTTCATCGCCAGCTTGTCTTTGCGGCGCGTCGCTTCGATGAAAGCGGTCACCGCCAGGCCGGGAGGGCTGGCCGCGGCGGCTGCGCCCACGAAGGTCGGCGGAGGCTTGCGTATAACGTCCGCCCGAAATGCCACGCTGTAGTGATACACGCGCTCGAAGAAGTCGTCGGGTTTGGTCATGTAGAGCCGGCCGGCCACCGTCTTGCTGTCAAACACGCGGGGCACCCACTTGTGGCTGCTGCCGCTGGAGGAAAAGGAACCGCGCTCCAGGGCGTCGTGGTAGAGCTGGTTGCTCTCGATGCCCTTCTTGGGGTCGAGTTGAAACTCCAGGGCGCGGAAATTGCCCGCGCGCTCCAGATCGTGCAGCCCGAAATTCTCCAGCAGCTTGTCGGCGGGGATTTCTTTCTCGCTCACCACCACGTAAATCTTTTCCGGCTCGTCTTCAGAGTCGCGGCGGGCCACGGCGTAGGCGTAGTGCAACGGCGCGGTGTTGTCGTTCACCGTCCATGCACCCTGCGCCGTGCCCGCCGGCGGACCGCCGGCGGCGTCCAGAACAGTGCGGGAGATGGGCGCGCGGAAAGTGACGTCGAAAAAGTACACCCGGCCGAAGAAGTCATGGGGTTTCTCCATGTAGAGGCGGCCCGCCACCGTGTTCGCGTCCAGCACCTCGGACGTGTACAGGTAAGTGCCGATGGTGGAGCGCGTGGAGAGCGAGTAGTCCTTGAGCCCCGGGTGGTACAGCGTCCCCGAGTCGGCGCCTTCTTCCGGATAAATGATGTATTCGATGGCGTGCACCTGGCCGGGCTTGCCGCCGGGGTCGAAGCCTTCGCCGTCGCGGGAGACGGCGTCCTCGGGGATGGGGACATCGCTGAGCACCACCTTCACCCCTTGGCGGCCGTCGTCCGTGTTGGTCCAGGGGACGGCGATGGCGTAGCGGATGTCGGCCGTGACGTCGTTGGCGGTGAACTTGCCCTGGGCTGTGCCAGTTGGCGCAGCGAGTGCCGGTGCGGCCGAGAACAGGAAAAGAGTGATGAACGAAAGGATGCGCATGGAAGGCCTCCGAAGCGAACCGTAACGTACGTCAGAGGCGGCACGGGCGTCAATGGCGCGAGGCGGCGCAGGCGGCTCCTCCTGAGCAGGATGGCGGAACGGAGCGCCAGCCTTGCCTATCGAGCTGCGCCCGCCTCCTCCAGCGTCACCTCAATCTTCAATTTCTCGCGGCCGCGATAGACGGTCACCGTGGCCTTGTCGCCGGCGTGGCGCTTGTTCATGATGCGCGCGATGTCGCCCTGCTCCACGGTTTCATCGCCGTCAATGGCCACGATGAGGTCGCCGCCGATCATGATGGGCGTGTTGCCCAGGTAGGCGCGTTCCGTGCCGCCGCGCAGTCCGGCGCGCTCGGCGGAACTGCCCTTCACCACCTGCAGGATCAGCAGTCCCTGGCCGGCGGCCAGCTTCATTTCGCGGGAAAGCTCGGGATCAATGGGCAGCGTGCGCACGCCCAGCGCCGGGCGCCGCACCCGGCCCACGGTGACCAAGTCGTTGAGCACGGCTTTGGCCACGTTAATCGGGATGGCGAACCCGATGCCCGCGCTCTGTCCCACCTGGCTGAGGATGAAGGTGTTGATGCCCACCACTTCGCCGCGCGAGTTCAAGAGTGGCCCGCCCGAGTTGCCGGGATTGATGGCGGCATCGGTCTGAATGGCTTCGTCAATCACCATGCCCGCCTCCGGCCCGCGCACCGGACGAATCGAGCTCACGATGCCGCGCGTCATGGTGCCCGCCAGCCCGAAGGGATTGCCGATGGCAAACACCTTTTGTCCCACCACCAACTGGCGCGAGTCCCCGAGCGTAGCCGGGGTCAACCCGGTGGCCGGAATCTTGATCACCGCCAGGTCGTTGGGGCGGTCGGCGCCGATCACTTCGGCACGGAAGCGGCGGCGGTCGGAGAGCGTCACCTCCACCTGCCGGGCGTTGCTCACCACGTGAAAGTTGGTCAGGATGTGTCCCTGCTTGTCCAGGATGAATCCTGATCCCTGACCCTGCTCAGGCACCGCGCCGTAAAAGAAATCGAAAGCCACCGTGGTCGAGGTGATGTTCACCACCGAAGGCAGCGCCTTGCGATAAACGTTGATGTTGGTCTGTTCCTCGGCGTCGTAGACCGCGGGCGCTGCCGCCTCGGTGATCTCGAGGCCGCCGCGTTCCGCCGATGCGCCCGCCGGCTGCGCGCTACCGGCAGCCGGTACCGCCGCCGGGCCGCGACCATGCGTGGTGAAGTAGTAGAAGCCTGCCGCCAGCAGCAGCGCGAGTACTATCGGTCGAAGTTTCATATGAGTACCGAGTTTACGAGTACCGAGTACCGAGTTGCGAGTACCGAGTACCGAGTTGCGAGTGACTGAGTTCAGAGTTTAGAGTACCGAGTTCAGAGTTTAGAGTACCGAGTTCAGAGTAAGCGACCTATCCGGACCAGGATTTGAATTGTCATCCCGA
>CAZXVY010000067.1:8088-10642 GCA_964644115.1 uncultured Terriglobales bacterium | reverse complement strand
TCACCGGCAAAGAACGCGACGGAGAATCCGGCCTCGACTACTTCGGGGCAAGGCATTACGGAGGCAACTTTGGGCGCTTCCTTCAAGCAGATCAGCCCTTCGCAGATCAAGATCCGACAGACCCACAGAGTTGGAATCTCTATACCTATACCCGAAACAACCCGCTTCGATACGTCGATCCGAACGGACAAGGTGCCTGGGACATCTTCAAGGGGGCTGCCGTTGGAGCAGCGAATTTTGTGGGTAACACGGTCACGGCCACTGTCCAGACTGCGTATGCCTTGTCTCCGGTTGGCGCAGCTACGGGCGCGACCCAGCAGTTTGTCGGAGGTGCGATCGACTACGTAGCTACGGGCATTTCGGCCTATCAAGAGAACTGGGGCGCCGGAGTCGCCGATCAACTTACCGCACAGGGCGAACAGGGTGCCATGGAAGTCGTCACTGAGGCCGTACTGACGGGAGGAGCAGCAGCCACGATCGAGGTAGGTGCCACTTCCGGAACATCCTCGCGTCTGGGTGGACGGGCACAAGAAATTCACGGAGCTCTTGATCCCATCGCTCAAGGTAAGCGCACAACAGCTGTAGCACAGACTTCCGAAGGACAGACCTTGGTTGCAACTTCCAGCAGAACTACCCTGACCCCGGCCCAGAGAAGTACGTTGAAACCTGGCGAGACAATCGCTAAGGGCAAGGTGAGCACCCACGCCGAAAGGAAGATTGTCGATGCAGCAAAACCCGGAACGGTAAAACAGATGGCAGTTACTCGCGAACCGTGCCCCACATGCAAGACGATGCTCAAAGACAATAAAATAAAGGTCGAGGTAACCAACAAGTGAAAGTCGAAACGGAATGGCAGCAGTTTGAGCGTCCTCTTCGAAGACTCGATCAAAAGAAGCAGTTCGCCTTCGCCACCTTTTCGTGCAGCAGAGCAGTGAAGTATTACACCCAGTATTGCGCAAATGACAACTGCGCGGATCCAGGTCTAGCGGACGAAGTGTTGCAGAGCGCCTGGAGATTTCTGGAAAGCTCCAAGGCCGAAGGGCAGCCAGAGCAGTTGAGGAAACGATTAGCGAAGGTATCTGATGGGCTTGCAGACTCCGAGACTAGCTTGGGAATCGCGGCTCAGGAAGCTTGCTTTGCGTGCATGGTTCTCCTCGAGATGTTGTCCGGAGATCTAAGCACAGCCCACGCCATGAGGGTTTGTGGGTTCGTGCGAGACATCACGGACATGCTTGTCCAGGAGCAACCAGATTTTGGACATGTGGAAGAGGAACTCGAGACGAGCATACTTGAGCACGCCCTAATGGCGACGGAACTCAGACTTCATCAACGAGCCCTTGAGATCGTTTCTAGCCGTGATGGGGAGGACATGGTCATCCTGTTGAAGCAACTTGCTTGAAACTGTGCCCCCGCCGTGAGAGAACAACGGCAACGTGGTGCAGATCGCCAACAGCGAGTCTTTCAGAACAGCGCGTTCTGTTTGCGGTTGGGCGTAATCCCGAAGTGCTCATACGCGAGCTGGGTAGCGACGCGGCCGCGCGGCGTGCGGTCGAGGAAGCCAAGCTGGATCAGAAACGGCTCGTAGATTTCTTCAATCGCTTCGGCTTCCTCGGCGAGGGCGGCGGCCAGAGTGTTCACGCCCACGGGCCCGCCCTGGTATTTCTCGATGATGGTGAGCAGCAGGCGGCGGTCCATATCGTCGAAGCCGTGCTTGTCCACCTCCAGCATTTCCAGCGCGGCCTGAGCGGTCGCGAGGTCAATCTTGCCGCCGCCGCGCACCTGAGCGTAATCCCGGACGCGGCGCAGCAGCCGGTTGGCAATGCGCGGCGTGCCCCGGGCGCGGCCGGCGATTTCGCGCGCGCCCGCTGCGTCCACGGCCACATCCAGGATTTCCGCCGAGCGCTTCACGATGATCTCCAGGTCCGCCGCGGCGTAGAACTCCAGGCGCAGCACAATGCCGAAGCGGGAGCGCAACGGTCCGGAAATCAGTCCGGCGCGCGTGGTCGCGCCCACGAAGGTAAAGGGATGAACGTCCAGGGTGTGGGTGCGCGCCGCCGGTCCTTGCCCGATGATGATGTCCAGGCGGTAGTCTTCGAGCGCCGAGTAGAGTAATTCTTCGAGCGCCGGCTGCAGGCGGTGGACTTCGTCGAAGAACATCACCTGGCGCAGGTGGATGTTGGTGAGCAGCGCGGTGAGGTCGCCCTTGATCTGCAGCACCGGGGCCGCGGTTTGCTGGAACTCGACGCCCAGCTCGTTGGCGATGATAGAGGCCAGCGTGGTCTTGCCCAGGCCGGGCGGGCCGTAGAGCAGCACGTGGTCGAGGGCCTCGCCGCGCGAGCGCGCTGCCTCGATGGCCACCGCCAGATTTTCTTTGACCTTGGCCTGGCCGATGAACTCGGCCAGCCGCCGCGGCCGCAGCTTGAGCTCGAAGGAAGCGTCGTCCTCGACGGGCTGCGCCGAAACTACGCGACGCTTCACGTCGGCGGTGTCCTTGGAAGTCACGCTAGGGCGATGGTAAAGCGGAACCGCGATTCCGTCCAGAAATGAAAATTCA
>CAZXVY010000067.1:0-8078 GCA_964644115.1 uncultured Terriglobales bacterium | reverse complement strand
GAGGCACGGAGGCGCGGAGAACTGAGGGCTGGTTGCTGGGAAGCGAGCGGAATCAGTGAAACCCCACTGGTTAATCTTTCGGGAAATCCGCGTTCATCCGCGTGAATCCGCGGTCAGGGTTTTTCCCGCGTCTCGCCCATCTCCACCAGCACTTCTTTCCCGGCAGGCTCGCTCTCCTGATAGAACACCTTCACCAGGCGGGCGCGGTATTTGTAATTGCGGATGACGGCGGAGGCCACGTCGAACTCGCGGAAGCTGGCCACCATGCCCCATTGGCCCTTCTTCTGCGCCCAGATTTCGTATTGTTCCCAGTTGGACATGAGCGATTTGGTAATTTGGAAATTTTATGCGCGCGCCCCCTGAGTCGCTGCCCGGTGGTCAGGGCACCGCACGGTCAGAAAATTACCAAATTACAAACGTCCCAAATTACCAAATTCCCCTCACTCCTCTTCCTCCGTCACTTCGCCGCGCGCCGCCTTGGCGGCGGTGACGATTTTCTCCTGGATCTGCGCGGGGACGATGTCGTAGTGCGCCATTTCCATGTTGAAGCTGCCGCGGCCCTGGGTCATGGCAGTGAGGTCGGTGCCGTAGGTAAGCATTTCCGCCATGGGCACTTCGGCTTTGACCACGGTCTTGCCCGCCTTGTTGTCCATGCCCTGGATGCGGCCGCGGCGCGAGTTCAGGTCGCCCATGACGGACCCTGCGAACTCGTCGGGCACGGTGATCTCGACGCGCATGATGGGCTCGAGCAGTGTGGGCCGGGCCTGCTCCATGGCCTTCTTGAAAGCCAGGCGCCCGGCGACTTTGAAGCTGAGTTCGTTGGAGTCCACGTCGTGGTAGGAACCGTCGTAGAGGATGACGCGGAAGTCCACCACGGGAAATCCGGCCAGGTAGCCGCGCGCCGCCGCTTCCACAATTCCCTTCTCCACCGCGGGAATGTAGTTCCTGGGAATGGAGCCGCCGAAGATGTCGTTGACGAACTCGAAGTTGCCGCCGCGGGGCAGGGGCTCCATTTTGATCTTGCAGTCGCCGAACTGGCCGTGGCCTCCGGTCTGCTTCTTGTGACGGCCGTGGGCGTCGGCCTTGGCGCGGATGGTCTCTCGGTAAGGCACCTTGGGCGCTTTGAGGATCACTTCAGTGTGATAGCGGCTCTTCAGCTTCGACACCAGCACTTCAATGTGCTGCTGCCCGGTGCCCGCCAGCAGGAACTCTTTGGTTTGCGGGTCGCGGAAGAAGCGCATCATGGTGTCTTCTTCCATCAATTTGTGGACGCCGGTGGAGAGCTTGTCTTCGTCGGCGCGCGACTTGGGCTCGACGGCGAAAGTCACAGCCGGCTCGGGCAGCACCACCGCGGGATACTGGATGGGACTGGCCTTGTCGCCCAGGGTGTCGAAGGTGAGCGTGTCCTTCAGCTTGGCGACGGCCCCGATGTCGCCGGCGTGCAGCGAAGCTACTGCGGTCGCGGTCTTGCCCTGCATCACCCAGATGTGCGACATCTTTTCCGAGGTGGAGCGGGTGAAGTTCTGCACCGCGGTTTCGTTGTTCAGCACTCCAGAAAAAACTTTGAAGTGGGAAATGCGTCCGGTGAAGGGGTCGGAGACGGTCTTGAACACGTAGAGCGATAGCGGGGCGGAGTCGGCAACCTTGCGCTCGGCGGGCTCGCCATTTTGCGGCGTGGCCGCAGCCTTCACCGGCGGGCGCTCCGTGGGCGCGGGCATGTAGTCCACCAGGAAGTCGAGCAAGCGGTCGGAACCCAGGTTGCCCAGGCCGGAGGCAAACAGCACGGGGAAAATCCGGTGCTCGCGGATGGCCTCGTGCAGTCCGCTGGTCAGGTGCTCTTCGCCGATGGTGCCCTTGTCGAAGAACTCCTCCATCAGCGCATCGTTGCCTTCCGCAATCAACTCCACAAGCTTTTCGTGCCCAGCTTTCGCGGCTTCGGCCAGGTTGGCGGGAATCTCGCCTTCCTTGCTCTTGCCGTTGCCGCCCAGTTCGCAGGTGTAGGCCTTCATGCGCACCAGGTCCACTACTCCGGAGAGGGCTTTCTCGCTGCCGATAGGCAACTGCACCGGCACCACCGCGCGACCGAAGGCGGCGGTGAGCGACTCCAGCACGCGCCCGGCGTCGGCGCGGTCGCGGTCCATGCGCGTGGCCACGATGACCCGGGGCAGTTCCAGCTCCTCGCCGTATCCCCAGACTTTGTCGGTGACCACCTCGACGCCGGAGACGCCGTCCACCACCACCAGCAGCGATTCCGCTGCCACGCAAGCGATGCGCGCTTCGTGCACGAACATGTTGAAGCCGGGAGTATCCAGCAGGTTGAGCTTGGTGTTGTTCCATTCGGCAAAAGCCACGCCGGTGGAGATGGTCATGCCGCGCGAGGCTTCCTCGGGATCGTGGTCGGTGACGGTGGAGCCGTCCTCCACGCGCCCCTGTCGCGGGGTGGCGCCGGCGGTGTAGAGCAGGGAGGAGACCAGCGTGGTCTTGCCGGCGTGCGCGTGCCCCACCACCGCCACGTTGCGGATGTTCGCACCTTCGTAAACTTTCACCGAGGACTCCCTCCCGTGAATGCCCCTCGCTCTCGCTTGTCCTCCCCAGTCCGCGTGACGGGCGAGGGGCCTGCGGCTTCGCAGATGCCGTCAGCGATGTTCCGGGTCTGGGCAAGCACAGAGCGGGCCACGTGAGCTATGGAAACCGAGAATCGTAACACAGGGGAAAATCACCGCTCAACCGGGCTAGCCCGGTGTCTACAATGGCAGGGTTCAACCCGGAGGCCCCTATGCCCCGCCTGGCTCTCGCGTTCCTGTGGCTTTGCCTCGCTGTGCCTCCCCGGTAACCTGACGCCGCCTAACCGCATCCGTTACCATAGTTACGAGAGGTGATCCGATGCGCCCCAAGACCACCGCCTTCTTCCTGGCCGTGATGCTGCTCACCGCCGCCGGCCCGCTTCTGGCCGCGGCGCAGGACACTTCCATCCTCAAGCCGCCGAAAGGCGCGAAGCTGGCGCTGGTGGTGTTCGAAGACCTGCAATGCCCCGACTGCCGCCGCGCGGCGCCGCTGTTGCAGGAGGCGGTGAAGGCCTACAAGATCCCGCTGGTGCGCTACGACTTCCCCTTGCCGCAGCACAACTGGGCCTTTGAAGCGCACGTGATGGCGCGCTGGTTTGACTTGAAGTCCAAGCCGACGGGCGACGAGTTTCGCGAGTACATCTTCGCCAACCAGCCGCAGATCACGCGCGACAACCTGCGCGGCTACGCCGAGCGCTTTGCCGCGCAGCACAAGCTCTCGCTGCCCTTCGCGGTGGACCCCAAGGGCGCGCTGGCCGCCAAGGTGAAGGCCGACTACGCCCTGGGGCAGCGCACCGGCGTTTCGCACACACCGACGATCTACGTGGTCAGCGAAACCACCACCGGCAAGCCTTTCGTCGAGGTGGTGGACCGCTCGCAGCTTTTCCAGTTGATTGACGCGATGAAGCGGGCGGCGCGCTGATCGTTGGTTTTTGGTTCCCGGTTTCTGGTTTTTCGAGAAACCCACAACCAAAAACCAGAAACCAAAAAGGCCGGGCTGGTTGGCCCGGCCTTCGTAGCTGCTGGTTTCGCGGGGCACCGGCGGCGCTCGGGGGCAGGCACGCCAGTCCGCGTTGCGATGCGGTTACATCACCAGAGCCAGTCGATCCAGTTCCCTGCGGATCACGTCCACGGAGCAGCCCGCGTCCTCCATGCGGTCCAGGGCGGCGCGCGCCGATTCGGGGGAAGCCCCGAACCCGTGCCCCATCAGAAACATCTGGAGCATCTCCCCGGCCTGCAACGCGTCCAGCCTGCCGGCGCGCAATTCCTGCCGCAGCGCTGAGACTTCGGCGATGGAAAACCTGTTCACCATCGTTCACCTCCGACCCCTGCTCCTCCTGCTTGCTAGTACGTTTAGACGGCGCTGCTTGGTTCAACGTTGCAGGAGAATTTTTTTTCTTTCCGGGTAACCAAACCGGCCGTTCCTTCGTCCAATGCTGTCGCACACCTGTCCGGCGTGGAAGCGGGCCACCTGGCCCGCATTTCCAGCGGGCCGCACGAGCGCGGGCGAATCGCCCGCTTCCACACACTTCCTTCAGCACTGTTGCTGCAAGCACCCGGCCCTACTCCACCATCTTGCTGAGGTGGACGTCGAAGCCGGTTTTAGGCAAGAGCGACGCCAGCTCAAACGCCCGGTACCCGGAGCCGGAAATTTCGGTATGGCGGAAGACGCCAGGCTCGGTCTCCACCACCTGGCGGTTGCCGTCCCAATCGTCGAGGAAGGCCTGCGCCTGTTTCACGCCGGCTTGCCCGTGGGTCCCGTAGGAACTCAGCGCCTCGGCAGCGTACGACCGCACCAGCTTGGCCCAGTACTTTTCCAGCAGCGAGGAACTGGCGAACAGGTCGGCCCAGATGATCCTGCCGTTCACCGCCACCACCACGCCCACCGCGTTCTGCGCGCGCAACTGGCGCAGGACCTTGTCGTGCGATGTGATCAAGACTCCGGCCACTTCATCCACCTGCCGCTTCAGTTCCCGGTTGTCGTTCACCACCGCATAGGACGACGTGCTTCCCAACTCCGCTCGGGCAGCCGCAGGAGCATTGGCAACCCGGCTTTCATTCGACTTGCGCACTTCGTCCCAAACCTTGCCCTGGTCCTTATCGCCCATGGCCTTGGCGCGGACGCTGGGCTGCGCCATCTGCGCCTCCAGGGCGCCGAAGGTGGCGGTCTTCTCCGCCCAGCGGCCGGGCTCCACGCAAAACACGCTCAGGTCCACAGGATCGCTGTTGGGCGGGATGATGCGGTCTTTGCCCACCACGCGGTCCTGCTTGCCTCCAGTGACGATTTCTCCCGCCAGAAGCAGCAGCGGGCGGCTGGAGTTGTTGACCAGCACCAGGCGGTTGACTTCGGCGTCTTGCCGTGGCGGCGGGCGCGAACCAGGCCGCCGCATCAACGGCCGGATGCTTCCCGCTTCGGTCACAACCACTTCGCCCGAAGTCAGACCTTCATCCAGAGTGAGGAACTGGCGTGTGTCATGCATGGCAGCCGTAACCACGGGAAAGATGGCCAGCCGTCCATGGCTGATGGGCTCCAGGACCTTGTAGCCGGTGGCGATCGTCGGTTGCCCGGCTTCAACTGGGCCGCTTTGCGGCATGTAGGCAGCAAGACCCAGGGCGGCCGCCAGGGCAAGAATGGCACGTAGGGCAGAACTCATGGCGTTCTCCTTTGCGGAGCAAGGAAGGCATATTTGCTCTCGCTCCTAGAACGCCGGCGCCGGGGCTTCTTGCATCCAAAATACTGCTACCATCCCACTCTATGAGCGGCCCCAGCCAGAACAGAACCGGCCCGCCGGACACCCGAAAACGGGCCCCTTCGGCTTCCCGGGTGGACCCAGGCGGGCTCACGGTGCTGTTCACAGACCTCTTCGGCAAAAGCCAGGCGGAACTTTATGGGCTGGCGGCGGGAGATTTTCTGCGCATCCTGGCGGAGGTGGGCGCGCGCTATCTTCCGCCCGATGCCGGGGAGCAGGCGGCAGTGGAGCTTTACCAGAACCTGCGGGTGGAGGAGCTGGCGCTGGCCCGAGGCTGCGCCGCCGGGTCGGAAAAAGCCTGGGAAGTTTTCCTGACGCGCTACCGCGAAAAGCTCTACGATGCCGCGCTGGGAATCGCACGCGAGGACTCCGCTGCCCGCGAGCTGGCGGACTCCCTCTACGCCGATCTCTACGCTTCCTCCACTCGGGAGGGGCAGCGGGTTTCGAAGCTGGCCTCCTACATGGGACGCGGTTCGCTGGAAGGCTGGCTGCGCACCGTGCTGGCGCAGGCTCACGTGGACCGCTATCGTCGCGGGCGCCGCCTGGTGAGCCTGGAGGAGCAGACCGAGCAGGGTCTGCAATTGGAAGCGCCGGCGGCTGCGCCGGCGCCCGTGGCCGAGCCCCGTCTGGATGCCGCCACTAGCGAGGCGCTGGCCTCGCTGAACGCGGAAGACAGGTTTATTCTGGCGGCATACTTTCTGGACGGCCGGACGCTGGCTGAGGTGGCGCGCATGCTGGGGGTACACGAGTCCACCATCAGCCGGCGGGTGGAGAAGCTGACCCGCAGCCTGCGCAAAAAGGTGGTGGAAGGACTGGGGCGGCGGGGCATGTCGCGCCGCCAGGCGGAAGAGGCCCTGGAGGCCGACGTCCGCGACCTGGCGGTGGACGTGCGCGCCCGCCTGGCGCAAGAATCTTCCTCTCCGCCGTTCTCTATAGGGAAGGAGCAAAAACTGCCGTGACCGAACTGCCCAGGATCGTGCGTGAGCGGCTGCGGGCGCAGGCCTGCGGCCAGGTGGACGCCCATCCCGACGCCGACCTGCTTGCGGCGTTCTGCGAGCGCACCCTTACCCAACCGGAGCGGCAGCAGGTGATGGCCCACCTGGCCCTGTGCGCCGACTGTCGCGATGCCGTTGCGCTGGCGGCGCCGCCTCAGACCACGGAAACCACGCTGCTCCACCCGGCGCATGAATCCCGTGGCTACGGCTGGGTGCACTGGTTCGCACTGGCCGCGTCGGTAGTTGTAGTGGCGGCGGCGGTACTGCAAATTCCGCGGGCTCGGCAGGGAGGAAACGAAATCGAATTACCCGCAGCCACGACGGCGGCCCAGGCCCCGGCCCAGACTGAAGACAAGAACGGCAAACTCGCCGACCAGGTCGCTACCGAGGTCGCTACCCTCAACGAATCTACGGCTGCCAAGACGGCGAGCACCACAGTCGAAAGCGACGATTTCCAAGCTCAATCCAGATCCACAGCCGCGAAGCCGGAGGCCAAGCGCGATGAGGCTCCGCCAGTGTTGCTGGATGGTGACTCCCGCGAAAACAAGCAGCAGACTCGGGCACCGCAGTCCGTGGTTGCTCCTCGACGCGATGGGGACCTCCAAACCGGGGCCGGTGGGGGTGGGCGCCGTGCCGCTTCCGTCGGTGTTGCAGGCGGCACCAGCGGCAGCTTGCTGGGTGGCATCGCGCAGTCGAGGGCTGCTGGGCCCGGCAGTTCGCGGGTTGACGCGCCTGCGGCTTCGCCTCCTGCCACGCCCGTGGCAAGCCAGGCGCCCGCGAAAAGTGCCGAAGAGAACCACCTCGCGGGTGGTGAGGAAGGTCGGCCTAAAGACGCGGAGTCTGAGAAGCCCGAGCTGGCCGGCACGGGGGATGAGGGCCGGCAGCAGGCGGCCGGCAAATCCGGATACAAGTTCGCCGAGACTGAGGCCTCGGGCCAACCTGCGGACCCGGACGCCCTCGCTGCCGATGAAAAATCGCGCAGAGTTGCGGCAGCAGCCGAACCGGCTTACGAGCAGCCGAAAGAGCTGCCGATGAAAAAGCATCCTGAACAGCAGGCGACGGCCGCGGCCTCGGAGTCATCTGTGGCCGGCCGCCCAGGCGGCTTCGTTGATCGCAAGCTGAAAGCGCCGCTGCGCTGGACCATTTCCTCGGCCGGCAAGATCATTCGCTCCCTGGACGGCGGTCAAAGCTGGCAGGACGTAGCCGTCGCCGAAGGCGTGCGCTTCCGCGCCATTGCCGCTCAGGACGGGACGGTGTGGGCGGGAGGCGACGGGGGCGCGCTCTTCCATTCCGCCGACGGCGGCAACACCTGGACGCGGCGGTCACTCAGCGCCGCCGGGGGGCTGCTCAAGAGGGCGCCCGGGCCACCGGCCTCCACCCCCGCGCCGTCTGCCGGATTCGACATCGTGCGCATTGACGTCTCGGCGGACGGCCGGGTGACGGTAACCACGTCGCAGCGAAAATCCTTCGTTTCCATTGACGCCGGCCGGAGTTGGAAAGAGCAGTAGGGAGCGGGGAGCGCGCACCAGCCGCCAGTCCACCGAGCCGCCTCCCGCCAGCAAAGGGCCACCAGCCAGTAAACGGTAGTGTCTCAGTTTCAAGTCGCGGTATGTGGCGGTAGGCGCAGATCATGTGTGGTCTTTAGAAGAAATTGCGGCACTCGGTGCATGAGTCCAAGACAACGCATTTCAATTTGATTTACATGCGAAACCTAGCAGAAGTGTTAATCGCACCTCTTTGATCCACAGCCTATAAGCAGTAAACTGTTG
>CAZXVY010000066.1:5811-10646 GCA_964644115.1 uncultured Terriglobales bacterium | reverse complement strand
ATTGCCGGAGAGCGCACGGTGGACCTTCATCTGTTCCGCGACCACTCGCACCGCCGATACAACCCGCTGCTGCGCGAATGGGTGCTGGTGGCACCGCACCTGGGGCAGACGCCGGCTGCGGTTCCAGCTCGCAAACCGGAGCGGGCGGAACGCGTGCCCATTTACGATCCGCGGTGCGCGCTGTGTCCAGGGAATCCGGGACTGGGCGGCGGGAAGAATCCCGATTACGAAGAAGCGCTGGTGGTGGAGGAGAATCCGTCGCCGCTCAGCGCGCGCTCACCGGACGCGGGCATTGACGAGAGTAACCTGATCGTGGTGCGCAGCGAGCCGGGCTCATGCCGCTCCATCGCTTACACGCCACGTCACGATCTGTCGCTGGCGAGCCTGGGCCTCTCCGCGTTGTGCCGGGTTGTGGAGCTGTGGACGGAGCAGTACGAGGTCCTGGGAGGGTCGCCGTCCATCCGTCACGTGCAGGTTTTTGAAGACCACGACGAGTCACGCGGGCCGCACGCGGCGCATCCGCATGGCCGCGTCTGGGCCACGGCGACCATTCCCAGCATTCCGGCGCGCGAACAGGCGGCGCTCACCGGCTACCACAGCGCGCGCTCGACCTGCCTGCTGTGCGATTACCTGGCGCTGGAGCAGGTGTATCGCGAGCGCTACGTCTGCGAGAACGACCACTTCACCGCGCTGGCGCCGTTCTGGGCCGCGGCCCCGTATGAGGTCCTGTTGATCAGCCGCCAGCACCAGGGTGCATTCACCCAGTTGAGCAGCGGCGAGCGCCTGGCGCTGGCCGATGTGGTGAAGCGCCTGGCGGCGCGCTACGAAAACCTGCTTGCGGCCCCGGTCTCGATGGGCTTCCACCAGAGCCCCACCGACGGGCATCCACACCCCGAGTGGCACTTGCACGCGCACTTTTTTCCCCTGCTGCCGCGATCAGTGCCGGCGGGTTTGTCTTCCGCCTTCGACGCGCTGGCCTCGCCGATGCGCGGCCTGACTCCGGAGGTGGCGGCGGTTCGTCTGCGAGAGGCCTCCGAAGCGGCGCGCGAGGGCGGCCGGTAGAGGTTCGCAGAATTTGCTTGCAACCGTGACGGCGGGCAGAGCTAGAATGGCCTCACCACGACGGCGCCGCACCCACCCTCCCCTGCGGCCGAAGGAGGCTCCCGTGCCCGTCAGCAAGTTCAAGGAATACCTCGACAGCAGGCAGATCAAGTACGTGAGTCTTGCGCACTCGACTGCTTTCACTGCACAGGAGGTGGCCGCGCTCACCCACACCCCCGGCCGTGAACTGGCCAAGACCGTGATGGTAAAACTGGATGACGCGCTGGCCATGGCCGTGCTGCCCGCATCCTTCCAGGTAGACCTGGGACAACTGAAAGCGGCGGCGAGCGCGAGTTCCGCGGCGCTGGCGGTTGAGGCCGACTTCCGCGGCCGTTTTCCAGACTGCGAAACCGGGGCCATGCCGCCTTTCGGGAACCTGTACGGCATGACCGTGTATGTGGACGAAAGCCTGACCCGCGATCACGAGATCGCTTTCAACGCCTGCTCCCATCACGAACTGGTGCGGCTGGCCTACACCGACTACGCCCGCCTGGTGGAGCCCAAAGTGGCCAGCTTCGCCACGCGGCGGGCGCACGTGAACGCGGCGTGAAGGGAAGACGAGCAGACTGAGCGGTCCCGCAAGTCCGGCGGTCGCGTTCCGCCATCTTCAGTGCGACGCAGTGATCTGCTTCACAACTTGGGAAACACTCGACGACCGGAAGCGAACTGCGGGCTAGACTCGCAGATCCACCACCGTGGCTCCGGCGCCGCCTTCGTTCTGGGGAGGCTCGGCGATGGAAGCCACGTGCGGGTGGTTTTTCAGGTACTGGCGCAGGGACTTGCGCAGAATGCCCATGCCGCTGCCATGGACGATACGCACCCGCGCCAGGCCGGCGAGGAAGGCGCGATCGAGGAATTTCTCCACGCGGCGGGTGGCATCCTCCGCGGTCTCGCCAATGACGTTGATTTCCGTGGGAGCGGTTGCCGCTTCGTTTTCGAGTGAAACGGAGACGCCGCGGGCGCGGGCGGCCTGGAGGGGAGAATCTGAGGCGCGGGCTACCACTTCGGCCACGTCGTCGCGGGCCACCCGCGTCTTCATGGCGCCGATTTCGACTTCCAGCGCGCTGCCGGCATCGAGCAAGCGGCGGACCACGCCGGTGCGGCCCAGCGACTTGAGCTTCACGGTGTCGCCCTCGGCGAGGTTGCGGACCAACGAGGGCTGGGCATTCGGATCGCCGCGGTCGGCGCCGGTCGAGTGGGCGACGACGGCTGAGTCGAACTGCTCGCGGAACTCGCGCCGCAGTTTGGCCACGCGGCGCTCGGCGTCCTTGGAAAGCTTGAGCGAAGCGGCGCGGTCCTGCACTGCGGCCACCACTTCCCGCGCGCGGTACTCCAGGTCGCGGACCAGAACTTCGAGTTGCTTCTCCAGTTCGCGGACGCGAGCGCGCTGCTCGGTGAGGCCCACGGCCTCCAGGCGCGACTTCTCGCGCGCCAACTCCTGCTCGCGGCGCGCCAGGGTGGCGCGCTCTTCCTCCACCTGCTTCAGTTGGCCGTGCAGGCGGTCGAGGAAGCGGGCGATGTCCTGGGTGCCGCTGTCCAGGCGGGCGCGGGCGTCGGCAATGATTTCCGGGTTCAGGCCGAGCTGCTGAGCGATGTTGACCCCCGCCGAAGCTCCGGGCACTCCCAGCTTCAGCTCATAGGTTGGGCGGAGCGTGGCTTCGTCGAAGCCGACGGCGGCGTTGAGCACGCCCTCGGCCCCGGCAGCGTACACCTTGAGCGCGGTGTGGTGGGTGGAAACGATGGACAGCGCGCCCAACCGGCGAAAGTGCTCGGCAATGGCGACGGCCAGCGCAGCGCCTTCCTGGGCATCGGTGGCGGAGCCGAGTTCGTCGAGCAGGACCAACGAGCGTCGCGATGCTGCGCGCGAGATGAAATCTATGCGGGTGACGTGGGCGGAGAAGGTGGAGAGGTTCTGCTCGATGGACTGATAGTCGCCAATGTCGGCCAGCACAGCGTCAAACAGCGGCAGATCGGCCTGCGTGGCGAGCACAGGAATGCCCGACTGGGCCATCAGCACCAGCAGCCCAGCGGTTTTGAGCGCCACCGTTTTGCCTCCGGTGTTGGGGCCGCTGATGATCAGTTGCCGGCCGCCCGCGAGGAGCTCCAGGGTCATGGGAACCACACGACCGCCCTTGGCCCTGAGGTTGCGCTCGAGCAAGGGATGGCGCGCCTGGCGGAGCAGGAAATGGGAATCGCCGAAGATGGCGGCGACACAGTTGTAATCGTCGGCGAAGCGCGCCTTGGCGAACTGGAGTTCGATTTCAGCGAGAGCGCCGGCGGCGGCCTGGATGGCGCCGGCCTCGGCGGCGATGCGCCGCGTCATCTCCAGCAGGATGCGATGCACTTCGGCCTGCTCGGCCTCGAGCAGGCGCACCAGCTCGTTGTTCTGCTCGATGGTTTCCAGAGGCTCGACGAAAACCGTCTGGCCGCTGGAGCTGGCGCCGTGGACGACGCCGGCGACGCGCTTCTTCTGCTCTACGCGGACGGGAATGACGAAACGTTCGCCGCGGATGGTGATGAGCTCGTCCTGCACGGCGCCATCCTCGGCCAGGCGGCGGAGGTAAGCGCCCAGCGAGTGCTGGATGTGGCGCTTCTGCTTTTCCACGTCGCGGCGAAGGCGGGCGAGCTCGGGCGAAGCATGATCGTCGAGCGATCCGTCGGGAAGGATCTTGCCCTGAAAGTAGCGCAGGAAGCCGCCGAAATCGGCGAGGGCGCGGGAAAGCTCCGTGAGCTCGGTCAAAAGGCCGGACAGGGCAGAGGGCGGGTGCAGGCACAGCTCGCGCCATTCCGACGCCCTGTCCACCAGCCGGAGCACTTCCTGGATGGCTGCGGTGTCGAGGGCCACGCCTTCTACGCCGCCGCGCTCCAGATGGGGGGCGGGATCGTCCAGGCCGGCGAAGTCAAAACGCGCGCCGGCGCGCAGGAACTCGCGCGCCTCAGCGGTGAGCCGGTGCTGGCGCTCGATCCAGGGCAGGTCGCCGCTGGGCACAACCGCCGCGATCCGGGCCCGCCCCAGGGGTGATGCAGCGTAACCCTGCAGCAGGTCGCGCAGGGAATCGAATTCCAGGACGGAAGCGCTGGTGTAGGGAAGAGGCGGGGGTACCATCGCGAGTCTCACTCATCCTACACCGGCGGAAGGAACGCGCGGCTTCTAGCCGGAGTTGGGTAGTGGGCTGATTGTGTGTTGCTTGGTTAGACAGGTCTTTCGATGCGGCTGATTTCAAATGCTGGTGATTCACCACTGTGGTCGAAGTGGACTTGAAAGTTGCTGAAGAATCCATTGCGCCCCAAGATGCCGCTTATGGCCAGCTTCTTTACGAAGCCCGCCATTACCTCGATTACCCAGTCGGATTCCACATAAATCTGAACCTTGTGGAAGTAGATTGGTTCAGTAAGCCCGTGAATAATCCCGCCGATCTCATGCTTGATGCCTTTCTCTACGTCTAGGCCTATGAGCCTTCCCAGATCCGCCTTGAACATGCAGTACGGCGAGCCCGAATCTACAACCGGAAAGAACCGTGGAGAGCGGGCGTGCCTGTAGCCAACCCGCACCATTAGGCGAGGTTCCAAAATACTCTTCTCACCCTTGAACGCGGGATGTGGAGTGTCTATCGGAAATCTGGTGTACGGTTTTCGCACGCGGTCATCCTAGAAGACAGAGGGCATCCACTTCTTGGGAGACCACATGACAATGGGGTCATCCACGCCGGCCCTCTTGGCTTCCGCAATGGCTT
>CAZXVY010000066.1:1020-5801 GCA_964644115.1 uncultured Terriglobales bacterium | reverse complement strand
CAATAATTTTAATTTCGATTCATCCGACAAACTCACCAGGATACTTTTACGATCCACCTTCTGCTCCGTTGCCTGCCAGGCATTAAAAAAGGCTTCTTCCAGGGTCTCGCCGCGCCCTATGATTTTGGTCTGAGACTCGTCCAGGCTCAGCCAGCAATTGCGGGGGGCGTCGGCCAAGAGCTGCGAGAGGTCGAGAACGGTGTCCATAAACCCTGCCTTGTCCCTACTGGGGAGATAACTGCTTTGATGCTCCACAAAGCCCAGAAGATGCGCGCAAGAAATACACAATCCGCTGGGGGCGCGTCAAGCGAAAAAACCTCTTGACAACACTTGTATCATATGATACATATGTGGACTATGACGAAGACCATTAACCTCCGCGACCTGCCCGATGACCTAGTCAGGCGGGCTAAGGCTTGCGCTGCGTTGCATGGATTGACACTGAAGGATTTCGTAATCCAGGCAATTGAACGTGCAGTGCAGGAAGATATTCCCGCAATGCCGCGATCTATCGCTGCGTTGGGCGATATGCGCCTGCCCAAGAAGCGGCGTTCTAGTACGCGCTCCGGGCGTTCGCGGTGAACTATGAAAGGGGGATTTATGCGCGACCCACCGATTGCTGACTGACGCGAAGGCATCCGTAGGCAGCAACCTGCGGATGCCCCCCTGGGGGTGTAGCTCAGATGGAAAGAGCGGTCGCCTACTAAGCGAAAGGCCGCCAGTTCGAGTCTGGCCACCCCCACCAATTAAACAGTGTTCCGGCGCTGGCAGCAACCAGCACCGGAGCCAATCGACACGCGGGTAAGCCGCAATGCCGACCTCACATCTATTATCGGCTTGCCTTGCGAGAAAGGCAAAGCCGAAATGACCTGCATACGTTGTAATCACGGCACCGCCAATCGGTTCGGCCATTACGGACGCAAGCGAATCCAGCGTTATCGCTGCCATACCTGCCGCGCCACTTTCGCCGCCCCCCGCACTAAGCTCGGTAGCCACTACACCGATCCGGGCATTGCAGTCAAAGCCCTGAGCATGATGCTTGAGGGGATGAGCATCCGCGCCATTTCTCGCATCACTGGCCTGCACAAACAGACAATCCTTTCCCTCGTGCTTACCGCTGCGGAGCACGCAAAGGCCGTATTCGATTCTCGCGTTCCCAACGTGCGCTGTCGCTACGTTCAAGCGGATGAGGTGTGGGGCTATGTCGGCAAGAAACAGAAACACGTGCGCCCTTCTGACTCCACAGAACTAGGGGACGCGTGGCTTTTCGTGGCTCTTGCAGGCAGGATTGACAGACCATGTTTGGACGATTGCCGAGCTACTGTCGGCGGAGTAGCATATTGAGGCTGTCGGTTGGCAATCGTCCGGCCCCTGATTGGTTGCCCTTTCTAGCGGCTCACCCTACCGGGCCGTCTCCTTGAGCGGAGCAAAAAAGTTGGTGCTCCCTTCGAGGGGACGAGCCCTGTCAAGGTCGAGTCCCAGAAAGGAGCACCCATGAAAGAGTGTCCGAAAGGATACAGGGAAGTGTTTTGCCGGTACATCAAACGTAACGGCAAGATCATTTACCCCAAGAAGGCTAGATTCTTCCACTTCTTCGTCAAGGTCCGCAAGGCCGGAAACGAGAAGTAGTAGGTAATCTAGTCTAGCCTCCGACAGCTTTTCTATTCCCAACCCTGAGTCAGCCTCAAAACCAGCAACACGCTATTAGCCCACTAGCCGGAGTTGGACGAGGGCGGCGGCTTCTGTCCGTTTTCCGGGGCCACCGGAAGCTTGAGCACAAAAGTGGCGCCGCCCTCGGGACGGTTAAAACACTCAATGTGCCCGCCGTGATCCTGAACCATGCCATACACCGCGCTCAACCCCAGCCCCGTGCCCTTGCCGATGGGCTTGGTGGTGTAGAAGGGATCGAAGACGTGCTGCGGGTCCTGGACGCCGGGACCGGTGTCGGAAAACTCGAGCACCACGTTTGCGTTTTCCTCGCGGGAGCGCACCGTGAGCAGGCCGCCACCTTCGGTCGCCATGGCGTCGGCGGCGTTGTTGATGAGGTGGAGAAAGATGGCCATGAGCTGGTGCTCGTCGGCCCAGACCTCGGGCAAGCTCAGCCGGGTTTGCGCTTCCAGGAAAATCATCTTCTCGGAAAGCTCGTCGGCGCGCATCTTGATGGCCCCGGCCAGCACCGGGCCGACGCTGATGCGGGCCTTCTCTCCCGGAGCGCGCTTGGCGAAGCGAACCAGGTTGCCGACCAATTCGTGGGTGCGGCGTGCCTGCTGGCGGACCTTGGCGGCCATCAACCGCTGCGCCTCGGGGAGTGCCGGGTCGGTCTCCAGCAGGTCGGCGTAACCGAGAATGGCGGTGAGGGGGTTGTTGATCTCGTGGGCGGCGCCCGCCACCAGGCGGCCCATGGAAGCCAGCTTCTCCGAGCGGATGAGCTCGTCCTGCAGATCTTTCTGGCGCTGTAGCGATTCTTCGGAAGCGCGCAGCAGCCGCAGCAACTCACGGTCGAGCAAGGACTGCTTCAGGAACACCAGAAAGGTGAGCAAGACCATGGCCCCAAGCGCCACCAGCAGGCGGAAATTGCGCACGGCCGGCGGAGCATCGCTGGCAAGAAGGTCCCAGAGCACGAAGCCGGGAATGGAAAGCACAGCCGCCATGGCCAAGCGCGCTGGCCACACCTCCTGGCGGGGCGCCACGGATGCCTCTGGTGTAGCGGGGCGCTGGCGCGCGATCAGGGCTGCACCCACAAACCAGGTCATGGCCACTAGCAGGGGCACATCGAAAGGGCTGCCGGTGTAATAACGGTCCTGATCAATGGCCACATTAATGGCGTGCGAACTGACCACGTAGACAGCGGCCGCGGTGAACAGGTGGGCGTAGATGCGCTTCCACAATCCCGCACTCCGCACCCAGAACGCTCCCAGGCCCGCCAGGAATGCGACCTTCTCAAGATCGTAGAGAACGTTGAAATTGAAACCGTACAAAGCTTGGTCGAAGCGTACGTACTGCCAGGGGATGACAATGAACAGGTAGAGGAAGATCCACCAGAAGAGCAGCAGGAGGAAGTCCAGCAGCCCGAGGCGCAGGGGCCGCTCTCCATGGCGGTGGGGCCGCAGCGCCAAGGCTCCCATCATGGGGACAATGTGCAGGAAGATAGCAACGTCGCCAATAAAAGGGTTCGGAACCTCCTGTCCCAAGTAGACCTCGTAATACGTCCAAAGGGCCTGAGTAGCAAGCCAGAGCACGCCTCCTCCGGTCATGAAGAGCCAGAAGGCGCGAGTGCTGCCGCGAGTGGAGAGTGCGTTGCTGCCCAGAGCCAGCACCACGGCCAGCATGACTACGCATTGTGTGACGTCCCCGAAGACGGTCAGGCCGGGGCCTTGCTCCAGCCCAAAGGAGAGCGCGGCGTGCACCGCAATCAGCAGCACCGAGAATCCCACCCACACGCGAATCAGGGAAACGCTCATGGCAAGTAACTAAAGCCTACGGCCTTATGGCTGAGATGACAAGTTACCTTAGTCACGGCCTCGATTCTGCGGCGGGCCAGCGCGGCCGGCCGCCACCAGACCGGCGGCGAAGGAAAGCGGCGCTCTGCTAGAATTCGGCGTCTATGGCCTTCCCCATCACGCGCATGCGGCGGTTGCGCGTCAGCGAAGCGGTGCGCTCCCTGGTGCGGGAAACCCGCCTCACTCCTGCCGGCTTTGTCTATCCCATGTTCGTCTGCCCGGGAAAGGATGTGCGGCGGGAAGTGCGCTCCATGCCCGGGGTTGCCAACCTGTCCGTGGACCAAGCCGTGGCCGAGGCGCGAGAAGCTGCCGCCCTCGGAGTCCCCGCCGTGATCCTGTTCGGACTTCCCGAGCGCAAGGACGAAGTGGCCACCGGCGCCTGGGATGCGGACGGCATTGTGCAACAAGCGGCCCGAGCCATCAAGGACGCCTTGCCGGACCTGGCGGTGATCGGCGACGTGTGCCTGTGCGAATACATGTCGCACGGTCACTGCGGAGTGGTGCGGGCGCCGAACGGGGCTCCGGCGACTGCGGCCCGCAAGGCCGCAGCCGAAGAATACGAGATCGTCAACGACGAGAGCCTGGCGCTGCTGGCCAAGACGGCGGTGTCCCTGGCGCGGGCGGGCGTGGACATCGTGGCCCCCTCGGACATGATGGACGGGCGCGTGAGCGCGATCCGCAAGGCGCTCGACGCCGACGGCCGGATCCACACGCCCATCCTATCCTATGCCGCCAAATTCGCCTCGGCGTTCTATGGGCCCTTCCGCGAGGCCGCGGATTCCGCTCCCCAGTTCGGCGACCGCCGCTCTTACCAGATGGACCCGGCCAACCGGCGGCAGGCCATGCGGGAGATCGAACTCGACCTCGAAGAGGGCGCCGACATGGTGATGGTGAAACCTGCGTTGCCCTATCTGGACGTGATTGCCGAAGCGCGCGCTCGATTTGACGCGCCCCTCGCCGCCTACCAGGTGTCGGGCGAGTACGCTATGATCGAGGCCGCGGCCCGCAACGGCTGGATTGACCGCGAACGCATTATCCTCGAGTCACTCACTTCTATCCGGCGCGCCGGAGCGGACATCATCCTCACCTACTTCGCCAAGGACGCGGCCCGGCTGCTGGGCTAACGGCTAGAGTCCTTCCACCAGATGGAAGATGGTTTCCGCAGCGCGGCCGAGGCGGCGGACGTCTTCCGCCGGCAACGAGCGCAGGGCCCGAGCCAGGCGCTGGACGCGGCGGCGGCGGCCCTCTTGCATGACGCGCAGCCCGCGCCGCGTGGGCACC
>CAZXVY010000066.1:0-1001 GCA_964644115.1 uncultured Terriglobales bacterium | reverse complement strand
GCCGCAGACCGGCCACCACGCGGCTCATGGTGGGGGGGCGGACGCCTTCGACTTCGGCGAGCTCTCCCAGCGAGCGCGGTCCGGCAAACACCAGGACGGAGAGCGCGGAGAGCTGCGCCGGACCGATGCCGGTGGAGCGGTCCTGGAGGCGCAGGCGGCGCAGCAGGCGGATGGCGGCCGAGTGCAGCCGGTCGGCCACCGCTTCGGCCCGAGCGGGCGGGTTTTTGCGCTCGACAGGGCCCATGGAGTCCAGTGTATCCTACATTAGTTAGCTATGCTAACTATTGTCACCGGAACGAGAGGCTGCCATGAACCCGGAACTTCACTTGAACCAGATCGGGCAGATTGCCATCAACGCCCACAATCTCGACCGCGCCGTTGTCTTCTACCGCGACACGCTGGGCATGCGCTACCTGTTCACCGCGGGCGACATGGCCTTCTTCGATTGCGGCGGCATCCGGCTGATGCTGGCCCTTCCTGAGAAGCCGGAGTTTGACCATGCCAGTTCCATCCTCTATTTCAAGGTTGCCGACATCCAGCAGGCACACGCGGCCCTGGTGGCCCGGCAGGTACGCATCGCGGAGGGCCCCATCCTGGTGGCCAGGCTGGAGAAGGCCGACCTCTGGCTGAGCTCCTTCTATGACTCGGAAAGCAACCTGCTGGCGCTGATGAGCGAAGTGCCGCGGTAAAAGGAGAGACCATGACATCGCGCGACCTCACGGTGTTCGTTCTGGGCTGCTCCGTTCTCCGGCTCGCGCCCCTTGTGCGGGCTCGAATACAATCGTTGCCGGCGCATCCCTTCGAAAACGCGCGCCGGGAGCACGACCTTGCCAGACACCATGTACGATGTCGCCGGCTAGCGCGGTTTCGCTATTGGTATCTTAGGGCGCGTATCACGCGGAAGGATGCTACAATGACCCATATGCGGAGACTGGCAGCAATCGGGATGCTGGCGCTGCTCGCCCACCCGCTGCGGCTAAAAGAGATGGGAGAGCGCGCGC
>CAZXVY010000065.1:0-10652 GCA_964644115.1 uncultured Terriglobales bacterium | reverse complement strand
TGATTTACGAATTCGGTGAGGAAAGGAGGTCGCGGAGAATCGCCAGAGCCATTGTCCGGGCGCGGCCGATACGCAACACCTTGCATCTTGCTCAAGTCATATCGGCCGCGTTCCGGTCAATGAAACCCGGGCGCATTCATCCCGCGACAAGAACTTTCCAAGGCATCCGAATTCACGTGAACCGCGAGCTGGAGGAACTGGAAGCGCTGCTGGAAGCGGCGCCCAGGGTGCTCCGGCGGGGAGGGAGGCTGGTGGTGATCAGCTTCCACTCCCTGGAGGACCGGCGGGTGAAAGACGCACTGCGGCAGGGCGGGCGCGCCGGGATCTACCGGGTGCTGACGCCCAAGCCGGTGACGGCGTCCGAGGAGGAAGTGGAACGCAATCCGCGGTCGCGCAGCGCGAAGCTGCGGGCCGCAGAAAAGATTTCGTAGAGACGCTGCTTGCGAGCGTCTCCCGCCGCGGCGGTTTCTGGAAGCCGCGAGCGGGGAAAGGGTTTCCGGGACGGCATCGCCTCTCTGACTAGGGCGAATGACAGAAGTTCCACGAACACCACCTACCTTTTCGATGCCGTCCCGGGAAAAGGTTCAGAGGGTGGATGGAGGAGAGCAATGCACAAGGGAACGATGATTGACGAACTGATTGCCAGCGTAGAGCGTGCGGAAGAGCACGTGCGTGTGGACACCCGGCAGCCCCGGCTGCCCAGCCCGGACCCGGTAGTGCCGTTCCGGCTGGAAGTGCTGTACAGCGACGAGTTGGTGGGAGTGGCTTGATGGCCACGGCGGCCCTCCCCCGCGGCGCTTCGCCGCGAACCGCCGTTGGTTCGGCCGCGCGGGCAAGCGCCCGCGCGGTGCGCCCGCAACTCATCGGAGGCCGCGGGCGACCGGTGACCCCGGTGCGTCGCGGCGCTCCGGAAATCTACTTCTCCAAGCCGATTGACAACTCCCGCCTGGTGAAGGTGGCCGACCGCGATCGCAACCGCGAGATGGCCCTGTTCACGGGTGCGGTGTGCGCGCTGTTCCTGCTGGTGATGGTCTACGCCTGGCAGCACTTCGCCGCCATCGAATACGGCTACCAGATCGAAGCGCTCAAGGCGCAGCGCGATTCCTACGCGGAGTTGAACCGGGCGTTGCACCTGGAGCAGGCTTCGCTGCGCAGTCCCGAGCGCATTGACATTCTGGCCCGGCGCCTGGGTCTGGACTCACCTCAGGCCGGGCAGCTGGTGCGCGTGGAGCCGGCCAGCGCAGATGCCGGCGCGCCGGTTGTGGCCAGCGTCTCCACCGTTTCGGTGGTATCGCCGCCGAGGTAGTTTCTGCAAGGGTTTCCCGGAGAACTCCCGGGAGTTGGTTCCGGCGGGGCTCGAACCAGAGCATCGCGCCGGGCTCCAGAGGATGAAATGGTCCTCTGGAGTTAAGGATCGAAGGCATGGCGGCCGTGGGCATTCTTCGGCCGCCATCTCCATCTTATGGCAGGGAAAGCAAACGGAAACGGCTCCGGCCGCCGGCTGCACATCCTGGCGGGGCTGCTGTTTCTGTGGATCATGGCGATAGGCTTGCGTCTGGTCCACCTGCAGGTTTTCCAGTACGGCGAACTGTTGCAGCGCGCCCAGCGCCAGCAGCAGCGCACCATCGAAGTGGCCCCGCGCCGGGGCGTGATTTACGACCGCAATGGGCGCGAGCTGGCCATGTCGGCCGCGGTGGACTCCATCTTTGCCGTGCCCAGTGAGGTTCCCGACCACGCCAGCGCCGCCACGCTGCTGGCCGGCGTATTGGGAACGGACGCTGGGGAAATCACCAGCAAACTCAAGTCGTCGCGCGCCTTTGCCTGGATTGCGCGCAAGGTGGACTCGGCAGCCAGCGCCCGCATCCGCGCCTTGAACTTGCGCGGCATCTACTTCCAGAAGGAGTCCAAGCGTTTTTATCCCAAGCGCGAGCTGGCGGCGCACACTCTGGGTTACGTAGGTTTGGACGATGAAGGCCTGGGAGGGCTGGAGCACGCCTACGATTCCCGGTTACGCGGCGGCCCCGGCAAGATGCTCATCTCCATGGACGCTCGCCGGCGCTGGTTCGGGCGGGTGGAGCGCGAGCCGGATCCGGGAGAAAACCTGGTCCTAACCCTGGACGAGAAGATCCAGTACATCGCCGAGCGTGAGTTGGAAGCAGCCATGAAGAAGACCGGCGCCGCTGCGGGGACCATCGTGGTACAGGACCCGCGCACCGGCGAGGTCCTGGCCCTGGCCAGCCGCCCCACCTTCAATCCCAACACGTTCAGTTCGGCGCCGCGCGAGGCGCTGAAAAACCGCGCGGTGAGCGACGTCTACGAGCCCGGATCCACTTTCAAGATCGTCACCATCGCGGGCGCGCTGGAAGAGAAGCTGGCGCGCCCCGAGGAAGTGATCGATTGCCAGATGGGGACAATTTTTCTGGGCGGCGTGCGCATCCGCGACCATAAGCCCTTCGGCGCGCTCTCCGTCTCCGACGTCCTGGCCCATTCCAGCGACGTGGGCGCCATCAAGCTGGGCCTGCGCCTGGGCGAAGCCCGCTTGGACCGCTACCTGCGCGCCTTCGGCTTTGGCTCGCAGACCGGAGTGGAACTGCCGGGCGAGACCCGGGGGCTGGCCAAGCCGGTGAACCGCTGGTCCAAAGTGTCGATCGGGGCGATTTCCATGGGGCAGGAGATCGGCGTCACCCCGCTGCAGCTGGCCTCCATGGTTTCGGCCATTGCCAACCAGGGGGTGTGGACGCCGCCGCGCATCGTCGCCGGCGCCACCCAGCCGCAGAGCGCTCCCCAGAAGGTGGTCTTCCGGCCGGCCGAGCAGCGCCGCGTGATCTCGCCGCTGACCGCGGTGGCCATGAAGAAAATGATGGAAGGGGTGGTGCTGCATGGTACCGGGCGCCGCGCCATCCTCGACGGTTACACCGCCGCCGGCAAGACCGGCACCGCGCAGAAGATTGACCCAGCCACCGGGACCTATTCCCGCTGGAAGCACGTGGCCTCGTTCGCGGGATTCGCGCCGGTGCGCGAGCCCGCCATCACTGTGGTCGTGATCCTGGACTCGCCGCCGGGCGCGCACGAGGGCGGGCAGGTGGCGGCGCCGGTGTTCCGGCGCGTGGCCCAACAGGTGCTCGCCTACCTGCACGTTCCCCAGGACGTCGAGCCGCACACGGCCCGCCAGCGGCTGGCGCTGCGCGCCGCTTCCGAGACCAAGGACGAAGAGGTGTCCGAGAGTTCCCCGGACCGGCTGTCGTGGAGTGTGGAAGCGGACGCTCCGTCCGCCCAGGGTGGGGAAGCGAGCGACTTGCTCGCATCCAACCAGCAGGCGGGTCACCCGCTGCCGAACCTTCCGGAGCCCGCCCTTCAAGCCAGCGGCGCCGGGACAGTGGTCCTGGACGTGGAAGGGGGAATTGTGGTGCCGTCGTTCATCGGCCGGCGCTTGCGCGAGGTCATAGTCGCCGCCCAGCAGGCGGGCGTCGAAATTGACGCCATCGGCAGCGGCGTGGCCCGGGAGCAGGCGCCGTCGCCCGGCGCCCGCATCCCGGCAGGAACACGCGTGGCCGTGCGCTTCTCGCGCTAGAATCGAGTTTTCATGACGTTTCAGCAGCTTCTGGAAGGCGTGGAAACCCTGGCTTCGCGGGGCGACCCCGAGATTCTGGGCATCCAGTACGACTCCCGCGGCGTGCTGCGCGGAGACCTGTTCCTGGCCATGCGCGGGGAGACAGTGGACGGCAACCGCTACATCCCCGCCGCCATAGCCCGGGGTGCAGCCGCCGTGGTCAGCGACTGCGACGAAGCCGAACCCCACTTCGGAGTGGCCTGGGCGCGGGTGGAGCACGGACGGCGGGCGCTGGCTGAGATCTGCGCCAACTTCTACGGCGACCCGGCGTCGCGCCTGGCGCTCACCGGCATCACCGGCACCAACGGCAAGACAACCACAGCGTTCCTTTTGGAATCCATGTTGGGAGCGAGTGGTCGCAACTCCGCCTTGATCGGCACCATCGAGTACCACATCGGCCCGGAAGTCCTGCGCGCGCCGCACACCACGCCCGAGGCTCTGGAGCTGAGCCTGATTTTCGAACGCGCCCTGGACTTCCTGGCCGGCGAGGCGGTGATGGAGGTATCCTCCCACGCCCTGGCGCAGCAGCGCGTCTGGGGACTGCGCTTCGACGTGGCCGTCTTTACCAACCTCACCCGCGACCACCTCGACTACCACCACGACATGGACGCCTACTTCGCCGCCAAGCGCACCCTGTTCACCGGCTGCGGCGCCGAGCCTCCGCGGGTGGCCATTCTGAATGCCGACGACGAGCACGGCGCCCGCCTGGTTCCGCTTTCCAAGTCCCTGGGATCGGAGGTGGTGACATACGGAATGGCCCGCGGCGACGTACGCGCGCAAGGGATCGAGTTCGGCCGCCTGTCTACCTCCTTCCAGTTGCAGACGCCGAAGGGGAAAGTGAAGGTGGTGAGCCCGCTGGTGGGGCGCATCAACGTGAACAACATCCTGGCGGCAGCGGCCGCGGCCGAGGCACGCGGCTGCCCGCTGGAGGCCATCCAGAAGGGGGTAGCCTCTCTGCACAGCGTTCCCGGACGCTTTCAGCGGGTGGACTGCGGCCAGCCCTTTACCGTGGTGGTGGATTACGCCCACACCGACGACGCCCTGCGCAACCTCACCGCCCTGGCCCGCGACTTCGTTTCCAGCGGCGGCAAGTCCGGCCGCGTGATTACCGTGTTCGGTTGCGGCGGCGACCGCGACCGTTCCAAGCGTCCGCTGATGGGCGAGGCCGCAGGCCGCGGCAGCGACCTGGTGGTGCTCACTTCCGACAATCCCCGCAGCGAAGACCCGCTGGCCATCATGAATGACGCCCGCGTCGGCCTGCAGCGCAGCGACGCCCGCTTCGAATCCGAACCCGACCGCCGCAAGGCCGTCGCATTGGCGCTCTCCCAGGCGAAGTCCGGGGACATCGTCCTCATTGCCGGCAAGGGGCACGAGAAGGTGCAGGTCACCGCCCAGGGTACCGTGCCTTTCGACGACGTCCAGGTCGCGCGCGAAGCGCTCGAAACCCTGGGACACGGCCCCGCCGTCGAACCAGCGGGCGTGGCGGGAGGCCGCTCGTGAAGCTGCCGCTCCAGCGCGTGGCGGAATTGCTCGCCGCTGCCGGGGAGTTCGCCGGCGGCGCCGCCGCTTCCGGGTATTCCATCGATTCCCGCACCCTCCAGGCCGGGGAACTCTTCTTTGCCGTCAAGGGCGAGCGCCTGGACGGGCACGACTTCGTGGAAGCCGCACTCGCCGCCGGAGCCGTGGGCGCCGTGGTAAGCAAGGAGCAACTGCCGCGGTACGCCGTCAAGACAGGTTTGCTCGCGGTGGCCGATACCCTGGCAGCGCTGCAAACCCTGGGCGCGGCGGTGCGCCGCCTGTGGGGCAAGCCGCTGATTGCCGTCACCGGCTCCACCGGCAAGACCACGACTAAGGACGCCATCGCCCACCTGCTCGCCACCCGCTTCCGCGTGTTCAAGTCCGAGGGCAACCTGAACAACCACTTCGGGCTGCCGCTGCAGTTGCTGCGCCTGGAGCCGGAGCACGAAATCGCGGTGGTCGAACTGGGCATGTCGCAGGCCGGTGAAATCAGGGCCCTGGCCCGTCTGGCGCAGCCCCAGATCGGAGTTGTAACCAACGTGGCGCCGGTGCACCTGGGCTTCTTCACCTCCGTGGCCGAGATCGCTCGCGCCAAGTACGAACTGGTGGCCGCGCTGCCGGCGGACGGGACGGCCGTGCTCAACGCCGACGACGAGTACGTGGCGCAGTTCGGCCGCGACTTCCAGGGACGGGTAATCACCTACGCTCTGCACCATCCCGCCGACGTGCGCGCCGAGGCCATCGAGGGCCGGGGCACGGAGGGTAGCCGGTTTGAGCTGGTGGCCGGACCGAGCCGCCAGCCCGCGGCCCTGCCCCTTCTGGGTACCTACAACATCTACAACGCGCTGGCGGCGGCGGTGGTGGCGCTGGAACGCGGACTGACCCCTGCGGAAGCTGCGCGCGCCCTGGCCACGCTCCAGCCGGGAAGGCTGCGCGGCCAGGTACTCGAAGTGTCAGGGGTCACGGTAATCAACGATTGCTACAATTCCAATCCAAAGGCGCTGGACGCCATGGCGGACACGCTGGCGGGCATGCCCGCGCGGCGCCGCATCGCGGTCGCGGGTGAGATGCTGGAGCTGGGTCCCACCGCCGCGGACTTGCACCGCCGCTGCGGCGCTCACCTGGCCGCTCGCGGCGTGGACGTGGTGATCGGGGTGCGCGGCCTGGCCGAGCACCTGGTGGCGGCAGCGCGGGAAGCCGGTGTGGACGCGCGCTTCGTGGCCTCACCGGAGGAAGCCGGCGAATGGCTGGCGCGCGAGGCCGAGGCCGGGGACGTGGTGCTGCTGAAGGCTTCTCGCGGCGTGCGCCTGGAGCGCGCGCTGGAGACGTGGAAGGCGCGAGTGGAGGCGGCGGCCACGACTACGTAAGGCGGGTTGTTGGTTTTTCATTTTTGGTTTCTCGAGAAGCCACCAACCAAGAACCAGAAACCGGAAACGAGAAACGGGGTTCGATTGCTCTACTGGCTGCTCTATCAACAGTTGTTTGAGCACTTCTCGCCCTTCCGTATTTTCCGCTACCTCACGTTTCGCACCGCCTTTGCCAGCCTCACCGCGCTGTTTATTGGGCTGATCATCGGGCCGGCGGTGATCCGCCGCCTGCGCGCGTTCCAGATTGGGCAGTACATCCGCGAGGACGGCCCCAAAGGCCACCAGAAGAAAGCCGGAACGCCCACCATGGGCGGAGTACTGATCGCCATCGCCATCGTTGTGCCCACGCTGCTGTGGGCCGACCTGACCAACAAGTTCGTGTGGATGGCGGTGCTCTCCACCCTGGCCTTTGCGGCCATCGGCTTCGCCGACGACTATCTCAAGGTGGTCCATCATCGCAACCTGGGTCTCACCGGCCGCACCAAGCTGGCGTTGCAGACGCTGACCGGCGTGGTCCTGGCCGTGGTCCTGGTGCTGCTGCAAGCGCGCGGCGATTACTCCACGCAGCTCAACGTGCCCTTCTTCAAGGCCTTCCGCCCCGACCTGGTCATTCAGTCGCTCACCGACACGCACTACCTGTGGCCGGTGGCGTTTCTGCCGTTCATTGTTTTCGTAGCGCTGGTGGTGGTGGGCTCGAGCAACGCCGTCAACCTGACCGACGGGCTGGACGGCCTGGCCATCGGTTGCAGCGTGATCGCCGCCGGCGCGCTGGCCGTGCTCACCTACGTGAGCGGGCACGCCGTCTTCGCCAATTACCTGGAGATCCAGCGCATCCCGGAGATGGCCGAGCTCACCATCTTCTGCGGGGCCATGGTGGGCGCCTGCATCGGCTTTCTGTGGTACAACGCGCATCCCGCGGAAATCTTCATGGGCGACGTGGGCTCGCTCGCCCTGGGCGGCGCCATCGGGACGGTGGCCGTGATTATCAAGCAGGAACTGCTGCTGCCCTTCATCGGCGGAATCTTCGTCATCGAGGCGCTGTCGGTGATCCTGCAGGTGGCGTCGTATAAGATGCGAAAGAAGCGCATCTTCAAGATGGCCCCCCTGCACCACCACTTCGAGCTGCTGGGCTGGTCGGAATCGAAGATCATCGTGCGTTTCTGGATCGCCTCGCTGGTGTTTGCACTCTTTGCTCTGACCACGCTGAAGCTGCGCTAAGTTTCGCCAACTCGTGGCAGAATGCACTATAGGCAGCCGGCAGCCAGCGGCTCACGACTAACGACTCACGACTGATCCAATGGACGTTAAAGGCAAACGCATCCTGGTGGTAGGGCTGGGGAAATCGGGAGTGGCGTCGGCGCTCTTCCTGCACGAGCGCGGGGCGCGCGTCACCGTCTCCGACGCCAAGACGCAGGAAGAATTGCGCCAGGAGATCCCCACACTCCTCGACAAGGGCATCGCGGTCGAGACCGGCGGGCACGGGGAACGCACCTTCCGCGACCAGGAGATGATCGTGGTCAGCCCGGGGGTACCGGTGGACGTGCCGCAACTGGAGCAAGCGCGCGCCCAAGGCGTGCCCGTGATCGGCGAAATTGAGCTGGCCTCGCGCTTCCTCAAGGGCCACATCGTGGCCATCACCGGCTCCAACGGCAAGACCACCACCACCGCGCTGGCCGGCGAAGTAATCGGCTGGGGCGGCTACGAGGTGCAGGTGGGCGGCAACATCGGGACGCCCGCGATTTCGCTGGTGGCCGATTCCACTTCCGACACCTACAACGTGCTGGAAGTTTCCAGCTTCCAGATGGAAACCATCGAGACCTTCCGGCCGGAAGTGGCGGTGGTGCTGAACATCTCTCCCGACCACCTCGACCGCCACCGCACGCTGAAGGCCTACGTGGACGCCAAGGCGCGCATCTTCGAGAACCAGAAGGAGAGCGATTACGCGGTCTTGAACGCCGACGACCCCACCTGCCGCGAGCTGGCCGACCGCGCCCGCGCGCGCACCTGCTGGTTCTCGCGTAAGGGAGAGATCAAGCACGGCGCCTACGCCGAGGAGGGGAAGATCTACTGGCGCGACCAGGGCGAGCGCCAGGAAATCATGGCCACCAGCGCCATTCCGCTGAAGGGCGCGCACAACCTGGAGAACGTGCTGGCGGCGGTGTGCGTAGGGCGGATCGTGGGCGTGGAGAAACACCGCGTGGCCAAGGCCGTGGCTGAGTTCAAGGCGGTCGAGCATCGCCTGGAATACGTGGCCACCATCGGCGGCGTCGAGTATTACAACGACTCCAAAGCCACCAACGTGGACGCCACCATCAAGGCGCTGGAGTCGTTCGCCGGAGGCATCCACATTATTCTGGGCGGCAAGGACAAGGGCAGCGACTACTCCGTGCTCTCCGCGCTGCTGAAGGAGCGCGCGCGGCGCGTCTATACCATCGGCGCCGCGGCGGAGAAGATCGAGGCGCACATCCGTGGCTCGGCCGAAGTGCTGCGCGCGGAAACGCTGGAAAACGCCGTGCGCCGCGCGGCGGAGTCCGCGGTGCCGGGCGAGATCGTCTTGCTGGCCCCGGCCTGCGCCAGCTTCGATCAGTTCCAGAACTACGAGCACCGGGGCCGCATCTTCAAGGAAGCCGTGGCGGCGCTGGCCGCGCGCGCCTCCAAGGCGCCGGCCTCGGCGGGCAACGAATCCAGCCCGCAGGGCGGAGCGGCCGCGCATGGCTAAGCGCGTCAGCGTGGACAAGACGCTGTTCGTGGTCACCCTGCTGCTGGTCTTCACCGGCCTGGTGATGATCTTCAGCGCCTCGGCGGTGATGGCAGCGGAGCGCTTCGGATCCGCCTACCACTTTCTTTTCCGGCAGATGGCATGGGCGGTGGCGGGAATGGCCGCCATGCTGGCGCTGATGAACACGGACTACCGGCGCTACCAGCATCCCGCATTCGTGTTCACCCTGCTGGGACTCACTACGCTGCTGCTGGTGGCCGTGTTGTTTCTCGACACCACGGCCAACACTCATCGCTGGATCCGGCTGGGCCTGTTTTCCTTCCAGCCCTCGGAACTGGCCAAGCCGGCGCTCATCTTGTTTCTGGCGTGGTTCCTGGAATCCCGCACGCGCTCCATGGACGACTGGCGCAACACCCTGTTGCCGGCCGCCATTCCCATCGTGATCCTCGCAGGACTCATCGTGAAGCAGCCTGACCTGGGCACCGCCATTGTGCTGGCGCTGGCGGGGGCGGTGGTGCTGTTCGTCGCCGGCATGCAATTGCGCTACTTCGCGTACGCGGTGGCGGCCTCGCTGCCCTTGCTTTATTTGCTGGTGTTCCGCGTGCCATGGCGTTACGAGCGCATTCTCGCGTTCCTCGACCCTTGGTCCGATCCCCTGGGCCGCGGCTTCCACATTATCCAGTCGCTCATCGCCGTGGGCACCGGCGGCATCACCGGGGTGGGCCTGATGGAGGGCAAGCAAAAACTGTTCTACCTGCCCGAGCCGCACACCGACTTCATCTTCGCGGTGCTGGCCGAAGAAGCGGGCTTGGTGGGCGCGCTGGCGGTGCTGGCGCTGTTCGCGATTTTTCTCTATCGTGGAGCGCGCGCCGCGCTGGGCACGCGCGACCAGTTTGGGCGCCTGCTGGCCGCCGGCATCACCGCCATGGTGGCCGCCCAGGCGCTGCTCAACATCAGCGTGGTGCTCGGGCTGATGCCCACCAAGGGCATCCCGCTGCCCCTGGTGTCCTACGGAGGCTCGTCGCTGTTCGTTACGCTGGCCTCCATCGGGGTGCTGCTCAACATCACCCAGAACGCGGATTAGCAGTAGAATTCCGCTTATGACGATCAAGGAGCAGGTAAAGAATTACGCTGAGAAGCTCCCGGAGACCGCGACGTGGGACGATGTTCTGTACGAGGTCTACATACGGCAAAAGATTACCCGCGGTATGGATGACATCGACAACGGGCGAACCGTCTCGGATGAAGATGCTCGCCGAGAGTTCCTCAAATGACCGTCGGACGGCGGTTGTACGCGGGCGTCGCGACTTGCGTGCGCAGCGGAGCTTGATCAAGGAGCGGCCGTGAGGGTGGTCCTGGCGGGGGGCGGCACCGGCGGACACGTCATCCCGGCGCTGGCCATCGCCCGCGAACTGAAAGAAGCCCACGCTGCGGAGAT
>CAZXVY010000064.1:8763-10748 GCA_964644115.1 uncultured Terriglobales bacterium | reverse complement strand
GCATTGGAGAGGCGCTGGCGAAGGTTTTTGCGGAGCAGGGAGCGAGCGTGGTGCTCTCGGCGCGAGACTTGGCGCGGCTGGAGGCGGCGCGCGTCCGCATCGGGCACACGCAAAGCACCGTGGCCTGCGTCTGCGACGTCAGCCGCTCCGACGACATCCGCAAACTGCTGGAATTCACCCGGCAGCGTTTCGGACGCGTGGACGTGTGGATCAATAACGCCGGCTACGGGCTGTTGGATTCGGTAGCCACCGCATCCCTGGCCGAGGTTCGGCGGTTGTTCGAAACCAATCTGTTCGGCGCGATAGAGTGCCTGCAAGCGGTGGTTCCGGTGATGAGGCAGCAGCGCTCCGGCACCGTCATCAACATCTCCAGCGTGGCGGGCACGATCTCTGTTCCCTACAGCGGCATCTACAGCGCCAGCAAGCACGCCATGAACGCCATCGGCCGCGCGGCGCGCATGGAGCTGAAAGACACGGGCGTGAACGTGCTCACCGTGTGCCCCGGCTACATCGCCACCGATTTTGCCGTCAACGCCGTCAAGGGCAAGGAGCGCAAACGCCTGGGTGCCGCGGCGCGCAAGGGAATCAGCGCAGAGCGCGTGGCCCGCGCCGTCCTGCGCGGCTACCTGGCGGGCAAGCGCGAGGTCGTGGTGCCGTGGACGGACTACCTGGTCGTCAAGCTCTATCAGCTCGCGCCGCGGGTCCTCGAACGCGTCATGACCGGAATGCTGCGCCCGGCCGAGCAGGTGATCGCAGAGGCGGAGGCGGCGAGGAAATGAGTACCGAGTAGCGAGTACCGAGTTCCGAGTTGCAAGTGTCGCGAAGGGAAACTACGTGCCCAGCTCGGCCAGCATTCCTTCCATTTCCATCTTGGCGTGGGCGTTGCCGGTGCGGGCGGCGGACGCAATGCCGTCGCGCAGCATCTGACGGGCTTCGTTGGAGCGATCGGCGCGAGCCAGCGTCTGGGCCGCCATGAAATAGCCGGAGGTGTAGTCGGGATGCACCTCCAGCAGCTTGCGAAACTCGGCGAGCGCAGCCTCGGTGTCGCCGGCCTTGGAGTGCTCCATGGCCAGGCCGTAGCGGGCGAAGGCGTCGCCCGGGTTTTCGACCAGGACCTGCGAGAGCATCTCGATGCGCGTCATTTCTAGTACCCAGTACCCAGTTGCCAGTACCCAGTATCCAGACAACTGGTCAATCATCAATGGTCAATCAGCAATCGTCAATGGGCTACAATGGCGCGCTCAACCGGAGAAACGCATGCCGAGCCCTCAAGACCTGACGCCCCGCCCCGTTTCCGACTCGCAGTCGGAGATGGCGGAGGTGGTGATGCCCAACGACGCCAATCCGCTGGGCAACCTGCACGGCGGCCGTCTGATGTACTTTTTCGACATCGCCGGGGCCATGGCCGCGCACCGGCACGCGCGCAGCTACGTGGTCACCGCCTCCATGGACCACCTGGACTTCCTCGCACCTGTGCACGTGGGCGACCTGTTGATCCTGCGCTCCTCGGTGAACCGCGCCTTCCATACGTCCATGGAAGTGGGGGTGAAGTGCTGGGTGGAGAACTACATCACCGGCACGAAGCGCCACGTCAGCTCGGCTTACCTAACCTTCGTGGCCATTGACGAGAAGTGTAATCACCTGCAAGTGCCGCCCGTAGTGCCGGAATCGGCGGACGAAAAGCGCCGCTACCAGGACGCGCAGCGCCGCCGCGATGCCCGCATCGCCGAGCAGCAGCGGCGAGCTAAGAGCTAGGAGCTAAGAGCTAGGAGCTAAGAGCTAAGAGCTGTGATGTCTGGTAGGCGCGGCTGGAATCGAACCAGCAACCCCCGGCTTAGAAGGCCGGTGCTCTATCCACTTGAGCTACGCGCCCACGCGGGCCGGAAACTTCCCAATTGTAGCCGTATTTCATCTCGACGAATCCCCCATTCCAAAAGCCTCACCACAAAGGGCACGACGTTCGCACGAAGGTATAATCGAAGACT
>CAZXVY010000064.1:0-8753 GCA_964644115.1 uncultured Terriglobales bacterium | reverse complement strand
AAAGCCGGGACTCAGGATTTCGCCTGCGGGCTCCCGCTCGCCTTCGCTTGCGCTCCGGCTCACTCATGCCCGCAAAGTGGCTCAACTTAGAAGGCCGGTACTCTATCCACTTGAGCTACGCGCCCACAAACGCACGAAGCTTTTCCAATTGTATCCGCAATTCTCGCCAGTCCCTTCAGTCAGGTTTCGAAGCCTAACCACGAAGGGCACGGACTCTGCCCGAAGGTATAATCGAAGTTTGAGCTTCTAAACCGCACGCAAGGAGATTCGACCTGGCCTCCCACGCTCAGCCGCCGCAGATGCCCACCCCCCAGCCCTTGCCGGGGGTGGACAACGTGATTGCCATTGGCTCGGGCAAGGGCGGAGTAGGGAAGACCACCATCGCGGTGAACCTGGCGGTGGCGTTGGCGAAAAAGGGGCACAAGGTGGGGTTGCTCGACGCCGACGTCTACGGGCCCAACGTCCCTTTGATGCTGGGAACTTCGCCGCAGCCGCGCGTCCACGAAGACGGCCGCATCGAGCCCATCGAGCGCTTTGGGCTGAAGGTGATTTCGGTGGGCTTCCTGAATCCGGGCGACAAGCCGCTGATCTGGCGCGGGCCCATGCTGCACAAGATCATCGGGCAGTTCCTGAGGCAGGTGGACTGGGGCACGCTCGACTACCTGGTGATTGATCTTCCGCCGGGCACGGGCGACGTGGCCATCTCGCTGATCCAGAGTGTGCCGCTCAGCGGCGCCGTCGTAGTTTCCACGCCCTCGGACGTTGCCCTGCAAGACGCGCGCAAGGCCATCGAGATGTTCCGCCAGCTGAAGGTGGACATCCTGGGAATCGTCGAGAACATGAGCCACTTTGTGTGCCCGCACTGCGCCCACGAGATTGACATTTTCTCCAAGGGCGGCGGCGAGCGCACGGCGCGGGAGTTTGGCGTGCCCTTCCTGGGCGGGATTGAGCTCGATCCGGACATCCGCCGCGGCGGCGACTCGGGCGCGCCAGTGGCACTCGACGGGGAAAGTTCGGGGCACGCGCGCTCGCTCTACGCTGTCGCCAGCGCGGTGGTGGAGCGCCTTGCCGAGCAAGCCGCAAAGCCGCCGGAAACCGTCATCAGGATCACGTAAGCATGCACCCATTGGGTCGGCTGTTCATTAGTCATCCAGGGGGTCATCCGGCGGGTCATCCGGGCGGGTCATCCGGCATACCATTGACAGTGCAAGGCAGCGTTCCTAGAATATAAGGTGAGGTAAAACAGGAAAGAAACAAGCTAAGTTGTTGTATTTACAGCTAGTTACATTAACTTCATGACGCAACAGCCAAAACCAGGACCGCGGGGTCACGAGATCCTGACCGCCATCGTGAAGACCTACATCTCCACCGGCGAGCCGGTGGGCTCGCGCACTTTGGCGCGCAGCAGCAAGGACGGGCTCAGCGCGGCCACCATCCGTAACGTGATGGCGGACTTGGCCGACGCCGGCTTTCTGGATCAGCCGCACGCCTCCGCCGGCCGCGTGCCGACTACCGCAGCGTACCGCTACTTCGTCGAGCAGATCACCGGCAACACCCAGATTTCCAGCGCCGACGAAGACCTCATCCAGGAAGGTTTCGAGAGCGCCTCCGGGGTGGAGGAGTTCATGGAGCGCACCTCGCATGTGCTCTCCCTGGTGACCCACAACGTGGGAGTGGTGGTGGCCGGAGGAGCGAAGAACGCGCTGCAGCACCTGCACTTCTCGCGCCTGGCGCCGCAGAAAATTCTGGCGGTGGTGGTGACCCGTTCGGGCCTGGTGCGCGACCGCGTCTTGCGCACCGAGAAAGACCTGCCGCAGAGCGATCTCGACGCCGCGGCGCGCTATCTGAACGAGAACTTTGCCGGCTGGACCATCGAAGCCATGCGCGCGGAAGTGGAGCGCATGGTAAGCCAGGAGCGCAGCGATTACGACCGGTTAATGCGCTCGGTGGAGGAGCTCTATCGCCAGGGGGCGCTGGCCACCGATGAGGCGGCGCGCGGCGTCTTTGTGGAGGGCGCGGCCAACCTGGTGGTCAGCGAAGAGGACCGCGATCGCCTGCGCAGCCTTCTGGAAACGCTGGAGGAAAAGCAGAAGGTCGCCGAACTGCTGGGCGCCTATCTGGATGCCCGCCAGGAAGCGGTGCGGGTGGTGATTGGACTGGAGGACGCCGTCCCCGGACTGCGCAACTTCGTGCTCATCGGAGCGCCCGCGCGCGTAGGCCAGGATGTGGCGGGATCGCTGGCCGTGATCGGGCCGACACGCATGGATTACGAGCGCACCATCTCCGCCGTGTCCTACATCGCGCGCATGTTTGACAAGGTCCTGAACGAGTAGGGAGGCTGGAGCGGAGCGAGCAGCGCCGGGTCATCCCGCCGGGCGGGACGGCGCCACACCGGAAAGAGCAAAACAGGTAACAGGAGAAGATGGGAAAAGCCAACGGAAAACCGGAAATGCCGCCGCCGGAGCTGGACGTAGAGCACGAGCTCCCGCCGGCGGGCGAAGAAAGCGGCTTCCCGGAGGGAGCGGCCACGCTGCCGGCGGAGCCTGCCGCGGAGCCCGGCGAGCTGGAGAAGCTGGTGCTGGAGCGCGATGCGCTGCTCGACCGCCTGGGGCGGCAGCAGGCCGATTTTGAGAATGCCCGCAAGCGCGCCACGCGGGACCAGCGCGACTTCCAGGAGTACGCGCTGGCCGAGGCGGTGCGCTCGCTGTTGCCGGTGCTGGACAGCCTGGAACGCGCCCGGGAAGCGGCGGCCGAGGCCGGAGAGCTGCGCGCCGGCCTGGAACTCACCCAGCGCCAGTTTCAGGACGCGCTGGCCAAACTGGGAGTCAGTGTGGTGGAGTCGGTGGGCCAGCTCTTTGATCCGCACCTGCACCAGGCGGTGGAGATGGTGGACACCGAGGAGTCGCCCGACCACGTCGTCCTGGAAGAACTGCAGCGCGGCTACAAGCTGAAGGAACGCTTGCTGCGTCCGGCGATGGTGCGCGTGGCGCGCAATCCCAACCGGTAACCAGGCGAGGAATCACGCTGGCCACACACGCAAAACGCGATTACTACGAGGTGCTGGGGGTGGGACGCGAGGCCTCCGAGCAGGAGGTCAAGAGCGCCTACCGCAAGCTGGCCATGCAGTACCACCCGGACCGCAATCCCGGCAACGCGGACGCCGAGGACAAATTCAAGGAAGCGTCCGAGGCTTACAGCGTGCTGTCGGACTCGGAAAAGCGCTCCCAGTACAACCACTTCGGACACGCCGGGCCGGGCTTTGATTTTTCCGCCGGCTTCCCTGACTTCACGGAAATCTTCGGCGATCTGTTCGGCTTTGGAGACGTGTTCGGCGCCGGAGGCCGCCGGCGGCAACGGGGCGCCGATCTGCGCGAAGACCTTACCCTGAGCTTCGAAGAGGCGGCGTTCGGCGTCACCCACCACATCAAGACGCGCCGCCGGGAAGCCTGCGAGGATTGCCGCGGCAGCGGCGTCCCGCCGGGCAAGGCTCCGGTGAGCTGTTCGCGGTGCGGCGGGCGCGGACAAATCCAGTTTCGCCAGGGCTTCTTCACCATGGCGCGCACCTGTCCCACTTGCGAAGGAGCGGGACGCATTATCACCGAACCCTGCCTGCGTTGCCGCGGGCAAGGACGCCTGGCGCGCGAGCGCACCCTGGAGGTCAAGGTTCCGGCCGGCGTCGAGAACGGCACGCGCTTGCGTTATCCCGGACAGGGGGAAATCGGAATTCAGGGTGGCGCGGCGGGCGACTTCTACGTGGTCCTGAACGTGAAGGAGCATCCCTTCTTCGACCGCGACGGACAGGACCTGCACTGCGTGATCCCCATCTCTTTTACGCAAGCGGCGCTGGGCGCGGAGCTGGTGGTGCCCGGCCTGGACGGTGACCACAAGCTGAAAGTCCCTGAAGGCACGCAAACCGGATCCGTCTTCCGCGTTCGCGGCAAGGGCCTGCCGGTGGTGAACGGGCACGGTCGCGGCGAACTGTTTGTCCACGTGCGCGTGCAAACCCCGGCCAAGCTCAGCAAGCGCCAGCGCGAGTTGCTGCAGCAGCTCGAAGCCAGCGGGAAAATCGAGAACCGCCCTGAGCGCTCCGGCCTGTTCGACAAGGTGAAAGGGATGTTCGAGTAGGGCCGGGCAACGGTTGGACTGAAGTAAACCAAGATCCCTCGACTGCGTGCTCCCTCCCCCGCTACGCGGGGCCAGTCGCGCTCCGCTCGGGATGACAACTCAAAAGACGTGATGCCGAAATGACTCGACGCCGCTGGATCGCCGACGAATTCACCGCAGACCGCGCGGCGCTGGTGGGGAAGAACGCCGCGCACCTGGCGCGGGTGCTGCGGGCGCGCCCCGGCCAGGAGTTCGACGTATCCACCGGAGAGCGAGTGCGTCGCGGGCGCATCGTGCGGGTGAGCCAGGCGCGTGTGGAGTTCGAGCTGCTGGGCGACGTCGAACAGGCCGCTGGGCCCGACATTACCCTGCTGCTTGCCATCTTCAAATTCGACCGCATGGAGTGGGCCCTGGAGAAAGCAGTGGAGCTGGGCGCGGCGCGCATTGTTCCGGTGACGGCGCAACGGACCAGTTCCCATCTGGCATCGGCTGCCGGCAAACGCGTGGAACGCTGGCGGAGGATCGCGCGCCAGGCGGCGCAGCAGGCGCGGCGCGCCTGCGTGCCCGAGATCGCGGCGCCGGCTTCGCTGAAGGAAGCGGTGGCGGTGCCCGCCGATACCCGCATCGTGCTGGCAGAAAGCGAGCAGCAACGTTCCCTGAAAGCTGTGCTCGGTGGCCGCAGCCAGGGTTCGGTGGCGCTGGCCATCGGGCCGGAGGGCGGCTGGACGGACGACGAACTCCAGTGCTTTGTGGGCGCGGGGTGGAGCGCGGCCTCGCTGGGCGGCAACATCCTGCGCGCTGAGACGGCCGCGATTGCGGCCTTGGCGATTGTGCTGGCGGAGGCAAGGAGCTAACCACGAAGGACGCGAAGGCAACACGAAGGGTGCAGGGTAGATTCTTAGAGAACTTTCGTGATTTTCGTGGTGGCGCTTTTCCACAGAGCGCGGTTGCCGCCGGTTGACCCCGCCCGGATAATGAAGGACAACGCGTTTTCCCGCGAGAAGCCGGACGAGTGCCTGTCTCCCTGAACATTACGCAGCGTCGCGCGGTCGAGCACGTGCATGGGCCCATGCTGGTCCTGGCGGGCGCAGGCACCGGCAAGACCACGGTGCTGGTGGAGCGCATTGTGGCGCTCATCGAAAAGGGGTACGCCGCCCCCGACGAAATCCTGGCCGTCACCTTCACCTTGAACGGCGCCGCTGAGATCAAAGAGCGCGTGGCCCAGCGCATCGGCCCCATCTTCAGCTCCGGGCTCAAGACCTGCACCTTCCACGCCTACGGCTTCGAACTGCTGCAGCAGGCTGGCCGCGGATTCGGTGTCGTGAACAAGGAAGACCTGTGGGTGTACTTGCGGCGGCGCCTGCGGGAGCTGGAGCTGAAACACTTCATCCGTGCCAACCGGCCGGGCAAGTTCCTTTCCGACCTGCTCACCTTTTTCGAGCGCTGCCAGGACGACCTGGTGGACCCTGCGGCCTACGAAGCCTACGTGGAGGATGTGGCCGCGGGCCGCCGTTCGCTGCCGTCCATGCCCGCGCCCCGCAACGCTGCCCCGCTGACCGACGAAGAAGTGCTGGCGCGCTGCCGGGAAATTGCCCGCGCATTCCGCAAAGTGGAAGCGATGCTGGTGGCCGACAATCTGGGCACGTTCGGGCACCAGATTGTCCGCGCGGTGGAATTGCTGCGCCAGGATGGCGCGCTGCTCCAGCAGCAGCGTGCCCGCGCCCGCTTTCTGCTGATTGATGAATTCCAGGACTCGAACATCGCGCAGATCGAGCTGGCCCAGTTGCTCGGCGGCCAGCCGCCCAACGTGTTCGCGGTGGGCGATCCCGACCAGGCCATTTACCGCTTCCGCGGGGCGACGGCGGCCGCGTTCGAGGAGTTCCTGGCGCGTTTTCCCCAAGCGGAAGTCCTGCCGCTGGAGGAGAACCAGCGCTCCACCCGGGCCATCCTGCAGTGCGCTTTTGCCACCATCCGCGCCAATCCGGAGCCCTTGGGAGCGAAGGGACCAGGGGCAGCGCTCTTGCAGCGCAGGCCGCTGGAGTCGGCGCGAGCGGAGCGCGCGCGCCAGCAGAGCAAACCGTGGAGGGAGCGGCCGGTGGAGCTGGTGCTTGCTCCCGATGGTCCTTCCGAAGCCGGCGACATCGCCGAGTCCATCCGCGAGCGCCACGAGGAGCTGGGCTGCCGGTGGGGCGACTTTGCCGTGCTTTACCGCCAGCACTCGCACCGCGAAATGCTGCTCGGCGAGTTCGCTCAGCGGAAAATTCCGGTGGTGATCGAAGGCGTGGGCATCCTCGAAACGCCCGCCGGACGTGACCTGCTGGCGCTGCTGCGCGCCATCCAGTCGGGCGGCGACGCCGTCAGCCTGCTGCGGCTGGCTGCGCTTCCGCAGTTCCGCATTGACGGCGAGGCGCTGCGCCAGCGCATGGCGGAAGCGGGCAGAGACGCGGACCTGGAGAAGCTGCTGGAGCGCGTCCAGGGCGGACCGGCGTTGCGCTCGGCACTCGAGGAAGCGCGCAGCTTCGCGCTCGCAGGAGAACGCAAAGTGACCAGCGTGCTCGACTTTGCCGTGCGGCGCTTCGGCCTCGAGGTCCCGCCTCACCTGCTGGCGGCGCTGCGCACCTTCCTGGCGGAATGGGAAGGGAAGCCCATCACCCGCTCCGGACAGCTCCGCGAGTTTCTCCAGTATCTCGAATACTTCACCGAGGCGGGCGGCACGTTGCGTCCCTCGGCCGCGACTGCGGACGATGGAGTGAGGCTGATGACGGCGCATTCCGCCAAAGGGCTGGAGTTTGCCCACGTCTTCGTCCCCCGGGTGGCGTCGGCTTCGTTTCCCTCGGGGTACAGCGAGCGCCTGTTCGAGTTTCCCCGCGAGCTGGGACGCGGGCGGGCGTCCTTCCAGGCCGATAGCAAGGAGCTGCACTACGAAGAAGAGCTGCGCGTTTTTTACGTTGCCATCACCCGGGCCCGCGATTCGCTCACCCTGAGCGCCCGGCGGGCCCGGGGCAAAGACCCGGTACCGCCGCGCTACTTGCGCACTCTGGCGCAGAAGAAGGAGCTGGCGCCTTTCCTGTGGCGCCGTGAGGCGCGCGAGTACAAAGTGGACCTGGAAGCGGCGGCGGCAGCGCCGGTGTCGGCGGTGACGCCGTGGATCCAGATGGAGCCCCGCGTCCCGCTGGACGGAGCTCCGCTCAGCGCCTCGGCCATCGAGACCTACGAGCGCTGCCCGCTGCAGTTCAAGATCGCGCGCCACTGGAACCTGCCCGCCGAACCCGCCGCGCCCATGCAGTTCGGGGCCGCAGTGCACACCGTGCTGCACGACTATTTCGGCGCCCTGCGCCAGGGAGAGTCGAAGACCCGCGAGCAAGTACTGGCGAAGTTCCGTGAGGAAATGGCGAAGGGACGGTTCGACGATCCGCTGCAGCGGGAGCTCTACGAGAAGCAGGGCGGGGAGCAGATCTCGGCGTTCCTGGCGGCCAACGCCGCCGCGCCTGAGCCCAGGGTCCTGGACACGGAACGCAAATTCCGCGTGGAGATAAGCGGCGTGACCGTGGTGGGGCGCGTGGACCGGCTGGACCAGCTCGAGGGAAAGCGAGTGCGCATTGTGGACTACAAGACCGGCCGGCCGCGCGACCAGGAGGACGCCGACAAGAGCCTGCAGCTCTCGCTGTACGCCATCGCCGCCCGCGACGCCTGGGACGCGGACCCCGCCAGCCTGGTGTTTTACAACCTGGACACCAACTCCGCGGTGGAGACGTTCCGCAGTCCCGCCCAGCTCCAGGAAGCCGCCGACAAAGTGCGCCAGGTGGCCGATCGCATCGCGCAGGGCGACTTTGCGCCCAAGCGCGATTACCATTGCAACTGGTGTCCCTACCGCGCCGTGTGTCCGGAGACGGAGGAACGCTTGTACACCCTCGAAAGTTCGGCAAGCGCAGGAGTGCAATGATGCTGGAAGCAGCGGTGACGGTCCTGGTGGCGGTGGTGGCCGTACTGGCGGTGCTGCTGGCAAAGCGTCCTGCATCCAACGCGCCGCCAGAAATGGCGGCGCTGCGCAACGAATTGAGCATCCTGCGCGAAACCACGCAGCAATCGCTGGGCCTGATGAACGAAGCCTTCCAGCGGCAGTTGCAGGGCATGGGATCCAACGTGCAGACCGCGCTGGCGGGCGTGCAGACGGAAGTGGGCGGGCGCCTGGAGGCCATGAACCAGAACGTGGCCCAGCGGCTGGGCGAGAACATGCAAGCCATGCGCGACACCTCGAGCAGCGTCGGCGACCGCATCGCCGGCGTCCAGACCACCTTCGCCGAACTGCAGAAGCAGATTGGAGGGCTGAGCGAGCAGGCGCGCCAGCTCTCCGAGACCTCCAAGCTGGTGGGCGACCTGCAGCGCATCTTCAGCGCGCCCAAACTGCGCGGCGGCTTCGGCGAAGCACAGCTCGACGCGCTGCTCTCCCAGGTGTTCGCCCGCGAGCAGTTCCAGTTGCAGTATCAGTTTCCCTCCGGCGACATCGTCGACGCCGTGGTGCACTTCCCGCTGGGCAGCGTGGCCATTGATTCCAAGTTTCCGCTGGAGAACTTCAAGCGCATGCTGGAGGCGGCGGATGACGCCGGCCGCAAGGCGGCGCGGCGCGACTTCCTGCGCGACGTCAAGCG
>CAZXVY010000063.1:3713-10773 GCA_964644115.1 uncultured Terriglobales bacterium | reverse complement strand
GAGGGAGAAGCCGCCTGCGGACTACGACCCAACCAACAACTTGGGGATGCACGGCGCGCCCTCACCACCAGGACCAGACTTCCACACGCAGGTAGCGGACCAGGCGCCGGCCCAGCAGTTCCAGGGCGCGCCGCTCGCCGCAGTAGATCTTGGCCATGCCGCTCATCTGGGGCTTGAGCAGCCCGGAGGCGTTGTCGAGCTGCGTGGTGACGAGCACCGTGCGCTGGCCGCGCGAGTCCTCGGGCTTGCTGGCGACCGGAGCGATGGCGACCACCGTGCCCTCGAAGCTGGCGCCCGGATGGGCGCGGGCTTTGAGCGCGACGCGCTGGCCAACGCGCACGTCAGCGATCTCCTTTTCGGGCACGTCGATCTCCGCGGTGACCGTGTTCAACTCGTGGACTTCGGCGAGGAGGTCGCCCTTCTTGACGTGCTGGCCGATTTTCTCACGCAGTTTGCGGGTGGTGATGACGCCGGCGACGGGACTGCGCAGCGTGAGGAGCCGGAGTTGCTCTTGCAAGTAGGATTGGTGGGCGTCCAGGCGGCGCAGCTCGGCTTCGAGCGCCTCGATTTCCTCCGGCCGGCTGCCGGCCAGCAGGACCTTAAGATGGTCGCGGGCTTCCTGCAGTTCCCTGGAGCGGACGGACACCTGCTCGGCGGTGGTCTCGAAGTCTTTCCTTGCGAGGAGCTGTTGTTTGATCAAGGCCTCGTCGCGGTTGAGTTGCTGCGTGGCGAACTTGAGCCGCTCTTCTTCCTTGGCGATGGTGGTTTTGGCCAGCTCGACTTCTTCGACTCGCGGGCCGGCGCGGAGCAGTCTCAGCCTGGCCTGCTTCTCCTCCAGCTCGGCTTTGATTTTGCGCAATTCAGCCTGGCAATCGCGGTCGGCCAGGCGGGCGAGGACTTCGCCCTGCGCGACGGACTCGCCTTCGTCGTGGTAAACCGACTGAATGAGGCCCTCGACTTCGGCGCGCACGTCGGCGTTGTGAATGGGCAGGAGGGTGAACGGGCCCGCCACCTTGAGCTCCATCGGCCAGTAATAAAGCCCTGCCGTGATGCCCCCGAGGACAAGGATGAGGGCCACGAGTCGTTTCACCGCGCGCACCAGCCGCTGCGACGAGCTGAGTTGCAAGCGGAGCGTCTGGATGGATCGGGACAGGGGATTGCGGAGCACCGCGCCGATCAGGGCGACCGACACGACGAATCCCCAGGCTTGATAGCGGTCAACGAGGAAGCCGGTCAGTTGCCACAGGACAAAACTGAGGAGCGCCACCGAGTAAATGCCGGCCAGCAATCCGTAGCCGAAATAAATCCAGAGTTCCCGAGCGGTGGATTCCTTCAGCCATTGCGGCAGGGGGGCAAACCAGCGACGCGACAGGCTGCCCAGGCAGGCGAAGGCTTTGCGCCGGAGGTTCGGAATTTCCAGCCAGTCGCTCAGCAGGTAGTAACCGTCGAGTTTGATGAGCGGGTTGAAGTTGAAGATGGACTTGATGGCGGACGTGGCCGCGATCACCAGCGCCAGGTAGTTGAGCGTCGTGGCCGGGTCGGTCACCCGCCACACCCACGTGGCTCCGGCCCAGAGAAACAATTCAAAGTAAGCGCCCGCGAAGGTCACCCACAGTCGCCGGCTTTTTTCGGGGAATTGCCAGGCGTCGCTGACGTTGCAGTAGAAGGCCGGCTGGAGGTAAATCAGCATGAAGCCCAGTTCGCGCACGCTGCCGCCGAAATGTTTGCAGGTCAATCCATGAGCGAACTCGTGGGCCAGGATGACAAGGAAGCATATCCCCCAGGCCAGCGGCAGCGACTCAACGCGCAGCAGAGCGCTCATTTCGCGGGCCATCTCCGGCCAGTGGAGCACCGTCAGCCCGATCGCGCTTACTATCAGCAGCGCGGACAGCGTGACGAACGCGGGCGTGAACAGGAAACTGAACGGGCGCGCCAGTCTTTCCAGGAGCCGATCCGGATCGAACGCCTTCACCCGGAGGTAAAACAGATCCCCGGCAATGCGACGCGGCCGGCTTGCCGGGCGCTGGAGCGGACGGGCCGCGTCGGCCACCAGTCCCAGGGTGTTCAACCGGTGGATGAATTGCTCCAGGCTTTGCTCCGACAGCGTTGTTCCAAATCTCTGCTGGACGCGTTCGCGAATGGTCTCGGTCGTCGTGGAGCCGTCCAATTGCCCGGCGATGAAATGTTCGGCTTCTCGCAGCCGGTAGAAACGACCGCTCGCCGGATCTTTGACCACGAACGCGGGTTGATCCGGCGTGCCCTGGCGGCTGACGACGAGGTCGCCCCGCCATTTCAGAGTTGCGGCTGACATGGATGGCTTCCGTCAAGCGAGCCACGAGATCCCGAATCGGCCCGGTCACGGACGGCGGCTAAGTCGCGCTTCCGTCACCCGGCCTTCGCGCGCTCGTCTCGCTCGGCTCTTTCATGCCCGCTCCTGCGGGAAGCCGAAACGGGGTTTCGGCTCCCGCAGTGCGGGCCGGTTGGCGGCCAGCGTTGCTGTCCGCTGACCGATTTCATGCGTGGGGACTACTTGCCGCCCTGGTTGCCAGGCTGACCTTCGTAGCCGTGCAGGCCATTGCCCTGGTTGCCAGGTTGGCCTTCGTAGCCGAGCTGCCCTGGGGGCTGCGACGGCGCGATCCGCTCTTCGAGTTCTTCAATCTCTAGTCGAATAGGGTCTTGGATCTTGTCTTGCATCTTGTCTCACCTCCCTCCTGGTTCAGGATTCAAACCTTCTGAGCCGTGCAGGCAATAGAAGGGCTGCTTGCGCGGACAGAAATTTTTGGAGTTTGTCTGGCGCATAAACGCGGACAGTCACGGAAAACATGCGTTAGCCGATTTGTGGTCCGCAATCCTGCGGCGGTGGATGCACGTTTCCTACGAACGCGAGCTTATGTCCAAAACCCGTGTCACGTCAAGAACACTCGTGCGGGCGTGAATTCCATTGCCGCCGGCGGGTGCGCCCGCTATCCCTTGCCCGACACCCGAGGGTCCATGACGATACGCCTCACCTGCATCGCGGCCTGCGCCGCACTCGGCTTGCTCGACAACGCGCCCGCCGCGCCGGCACCCGCGCCGCCGACGGAAAAGCAGAAGGAACTCCTGGCGCAAATCCTCCGCACACTCCCCAGGAGCGAGCCGTGGGAGGAGTGGCTGAAGAAGACCGGCGCGCACCCGCCGGACTTCGACAAGCTTCCCAGCGTGCCGTTCCTGCCCGACCCGCTGCGCTTCGCCAGCGGCCGGCAGGCGAACTGGAGCGACTGGCCGAAGCGCCACGAGGAATTGCTCGCGCTTTTCCAGCATTACGTCACCGGCTCCTGGCCCGTGTCGCCGACGAATCTGAACGTAGCGAACTTTCGCGAGCGCAACGAAGGCGCTTCGCTCGTGCAGGAGATGACCCTGGAGTTCGGTCCGGCCCGCGCCGCGAAGCTCCATATCGAACTCATCATCCCCGACGCGAAGCCGCCGCTGCCCGTCTTCATCACGCAAGACACGCATCGCCGGTGGGCGCTGGTCGCGGTGAGCCGCGGCTACATCGGCTGCGTCTACGCGGGCGCGGATTCGCGCGACGACACCGAAGCGTGGAAGGGATTCTGGCCGGAGGCCGACTGGACGAAGCTCACGCGCCGCGCGTGGGCCGCGAGCCGCTGCGTCGATTATCTGCACACGCTGAAGTTTGTCGACCGGGAGAAAATTGCGCTGACCGGCCATTCGCGGAACGGGAAGACTTCGCTGATCGCGGCCGCGTTCGACTCGCGCATCAAGGCCGTTATTTCCAGCAGCTCGGGCGCGGGCGGGGCGTGTTCCTACCGGCTGTTCAGCGAGACGCAATTTGGCGAGGGCATCGAGAACATCACGCGCGCCTTTCCGGACTGGCTGCACCCGCGGTTGCGCTTCTTCGCCGGGCGCGAGAACAAGCTGCCGATCGATCAGCCCGAACTCATTGCCTGCATCGCGCCGCGGCCGTGCCTGATTTCCTCGGCGCTCAATGACGGCGTCGAGAGCCTCTGGGCGATTGAACAGACCTACTACTCGGCCCGCCGCGCTTACGAATTGCTCGAACGGCCTGCGGATCTGAATCTCCGCTACCGTGCCGGCGGCCATGAGACGCGCGCCGAAGACATCGAAGCGTATGTGGACTGGCTGGACAGCGTGTTCAAGCGCGCCCCGTTCGCCTTGCTGGACGCGGCGATCTTCCCCACTTACACGGCGTGGCAACAAGCCAGCAAGGAGGAGATCGATCCCGAGCAGTTCGAGTCCGGCTCAATCAGCAATCTTTTGCGCGCGCCGGACGGGCTGGAGATCGGCTCGTCGGACGCGTGGCGCAGGAAGCTTCCCGCCGTTCGCGAGCGCGTGCTATGGGGGCTGGGCCGGGCGCCTCCCTTTTCGCCCAGCGAACCTGGCGGCTACGGCGCCGAGGGCAACCCGCTGGCGACGCAGCTTGGCCGCGCAACCGTCCCCGCCGGGCTGGCGAAGCGCTCCGTCAATTTCGGCAACTACGTCGCGGGCGATCTTTATTACCCGACGAACGCGGACAAGCGGGCGGAGAAACTCCCGGTCGTCGTCTGGCTTCATTCGATCTCCGTCTCGCACGGCTACTGCGCGGGCTACAAGCGCGGCGAGAACCCGCACCTGGCCCTCGCGCGCCAGGGCTGCGCCGTGTTCGCCTTCGACCAGATCGGGAACGGCACCCGGCTCGAGGAAGTGCGAAACTTCTACCTTCGTTACCCGCACTGGTCGCTGCTCGGCAAGCAGGTGGAGGACACGCTGGCCGCCGTCGAGGCGCTGGAGAAGATTGACTTCATCGACCCGAAGCGCATCTGGCTGCTGGGCTACGCGACCGGCGGGATGATCGGATTGCACGCGGCGGCGCTGGACGACCGCGTAGCAGGGGTAGTGACCGTCGCCGGTTTCACGCCGATGCGGCTCGACACGGCCGCCAAGGGCACCGGCGGCATCGCGCGCTGGTCGACGTGGCTGCCGCTCCAGCCGCGGCTCGCGGCGTTCATCGGCAACGAGAGCCGCGTTCCCTATGACTACCACGAGCTACTGGCGATGATTGCCCCGCGCCGCGCGTTGGTCTTCGCGCCGAAGATCGACTATCAATCCACGTTGGCCGACGTGAAGGATTGTGTGCAGGAGGCGAACAAGGTTTACGAATTGCTGAACGGCCGCGGCGCGCTCGAACTTCATGAGCTGGACGACTACAATCACTTCTCGCCGGAGACACAGAAGGTGGTGTTTCTAAAGTTGAAAGGCGTCCTTGGGCTTTAACGCGTGTTTCTCGCCGGACCACGACCGGTCCCCAGTCGCAGCAGGCACGACTGCGTTAAGATTTCCTACTTATGCCACCCCTGCCCCGAGTTTCATGGCCTCTGGAATTCTCTGGACAAACCCGCTTTCAAGCCCAAACTGTCCACCACAAGTAGAGTTTAGACGCTGAACTCTTTATCGAGTACCTGTTGAGCGGCATGATCATCGCACTGATATTGGCGACTATGTTTTTCAGCCTTGTTGGGGGGATTTCTCTCATCGGAGGTTCGCTGGCGCTCATGGATCAGCAGTTACTCAACAAAACGGGCTTTCGCTTTGTTAACAACTGGGGCTTTCGCCTTGTTATTCGCTTTGTTAACAACTGGGGCTTTCGCCTTGTTAATCTCGTGGATCGTCTGATTGTTGGTCCGGTGTTTGCGGTCGCGGGCGTGCGGACGAGCCACTGGCCGGTGCGGGCGAGAGCAAAGGCTTGCATAGTGCTTGGCATCGCCGCGGGTGTACTAATGGGAGTGCTCGGAGAGTTGGCATCACGGAGTGGACCATGAAACACAGGCTGGCTAACGAATTAAGCTTTTTTTCGCGGCCCGGGATGCAGGAATGGGAGTTGAGATTAGGTTCTTCGCTGTTTTCGGTGGAATGAGGAAGCGGAGGGTGTCGCCAGAGTGGACTTTGTGTTCTTCAGGCTTTGAGGGCTGAAGGCCCGTCCTGTGACAGCCTGGGCTGAAGCGAGTCCGCGAGCGCAGGCCCAGGTCAAAGTCACCCACACCCTCTCCAAGGCCTGAAAGGCCGTCACTCGGCTCGGCGTTGGGGGTAACGCCCTTTCAGGGCTGGGGAGTTCTCTGCGTCAGCGGACCTGGGGCTGCGCGCTGCGCGCTCCACCCCAGGCTTTCACATTCCAGGCTTTCAGCCCGAAGCACTGCTGGCTCGCGGCGATCCATTCGACCGAAAGTAGCAAGGCACCTCAAATCCTTTGTCAAAACCGGAACCGGGCCGAGCACCGCGGCAGCGTAGCGCTGGGCGCGGCGTGGCCGGCGGGTTTGGAAACGCACGATAGAGCAGATCTGGAAGTCGGCGCTCACTCGCTGGCGGCCTCACCGGGTGGCGCTACTTCGGCAACAACTCCGCCACGAGCGCCTTCTCTTCCTTCAATTCGTTCTCTGTGGCCGTGAGTTTCGCGCGGCTGAAGTCGTTCACAGGCACGCCCTGGACGATCTCCCATTTCTTGCCGTCGCTGCGCATCGGGTAGCTGAAAAGGAGGCCCTTCTCGATGCCGTAGCTGCCGTCCGAGCAGACGGCCACGCTGAACCAATCGCCCGCGGGCGTGGGTGTGGTGAGACGGCGCACCGTGTCGACGACCGCGTTGGCCGCGCTGGCGGCGCTGGACAGTCCGCGCGCCTCGATGATTGCCGCGCCCCGTTTCTGCACGATGGAGATGAAGTCCTTCTCGAGCCACTCCCGGTGGCCGATGACTTCGAGCACGGGGCGATTGCGAATCTTCGCGTTGAAGAAGTCGGGATACATCGTGGAACTGTGGTTGCCCCAGATGGCCAGGTTGCTCACGGCGGCGACGTCGGCGCTGGCCTTGCGGGCCAGTTGGGTCTTGGCGCGATTTTCGTCGAGCATTGTCATGGCGAACCACCGGTCGGCAGGGATGCCGGGGGCATTGTTCATCGCGATCAGCGCGTTGGTATTGCACGGATTGCCGACGACGAGCACGCGCACGTCCGGCGCGGCGTTCTTCTGGATGGCCTGGCCCTGGCCAGTGAAAATCTTGCCGTTGATGCCGAGC